>CAZJBC010000103.1:0-9396 GCA_964543805.1 uncultured Brevundimonas sp. | reverse complement strand
GGATCGCCCGGCGCCCGACCTTGTCCTCATAGGCCGGCCCGATGCCGCGCCCGGTGGTGCCGATCTTCTGGGTCGACTGGGCCTCGCGCGCCTTGTCCAGGTCGCCGTGGATCGGCAGGATCAGCACCGCATTGTCGGCCACGACCAGGATTTCGGGGCTGATCTTCACCCCTTGCGCCTCGATCCGCGCGATCTCGGCCAGCAGCGCCCAGGGATCGACCACCACGCCGTTGCCGATGACCGACAGCTTGCCCTGCACCACGCCGGACGGCAGCAAAGCGAGTTTGTAGGTCTTGCCATCGACCACCAGGGTGTGGCCGGCGTTGTGGCCGCCCTGGAAGCGGACCACCACATCGGCGCGGTCACACAGCCAGTCGACGATCTTGCCCTTGCCTTCGTCGCCCCACTGGGCGCCGACCACGGTGACATTGGCCACGGCTCAAACTCCTCGCGCACGAAGACGCCACCCGGACCTGAAAATCCGGCGGCGTCGCTTAATGGTTCGGGGAATCGGTCCGCGCGGGGACCATTTCCCGCGGCCTTATGGAGGAATCTGGCGGGAACGCAACCACTAACGACGAGCGAGGCTCGCCCAACGCTGGCGCTCCTGCCCCTACACAAACCCCGGTCGCGGCGCGGTCGGGCTGGCCTGGGCGATCATCTTGACCATGTCGCCGCGGTAGTTGTTCTCCACTCGCATTTGCTTGTCGAAGACCATGGTGGCGCGGTTGGTCGCCTCGTACTTCGGCCAGTTGGGGATCAGTGAATTGTTTGGATTGCCGGTGGCCGCAAAGGCCGCCCAGGTCGCCGCCGTGCGGTCGGACATCAGCCGCCCGTCCGCCGAGCCGGAGCCGGCGATCGGATTGCGGTAGAGGTGGAACGAGGCGTCCACGTCGTGGCCGTGCACCGCCCCGTGCTTGCCGTCGAAGGATGGGGTGGCCCAGTTCCAGACGTACATATAGGCCGGCGCGCGGTTCAGGGCCGCCTTGCGCTCGGCCTGGATCATCGAGGTGCCGCGTGTGGAGTCGGTCATCATCTCGGCCTGGACCAGATAGGGCGACTGGGTGCGATTTTTGGCGCGATAGGCGGCCTGGATCGCAGGCCCTTGTGCGCCGAAGCGGGTGTTGAACAGGGCAGCCAGCTCGGCTTCCGTCATGCCGAAATTGGTCAGGCGCAGGGCCGCATCATGCAAAGTGGTCGAGATGATCACCGGCACATCGGCCGATTCCATCGGCGCGGCAGGATCGAAGGGATGGTGGGTCAGGGTGCGGCCGTCGACCACCGGACGATAGTTGGCTCCGGCCTTGGCCTGGGCTTCCAGCAGGTGTTGCCAGCTGACCTTCTGAATATCGGCGGCGTTCTTGCGGTTCAGGTTCAGGGCTTTCAGCAGCTTGTCGGTCTCGGCCGACGCCTGGTCTTTCGTCGCCACCATCAGGGTCGAGCCCGACTGCACGGCGGCGCGGTGGAACAGGCCTGTGGCCGAAGGGACCGCGAGCATGGTGGAGGTCTTCGAGCCGCCGCCGGACTGGCCGAAGATCATCACCCGCTTGGGATCACCGCCGAAGCGCTCGATGTTTTCCTTCACCCACTTCAGCGAGGCGACCATGTCCATGACGCCGACATTGCCGGAATCGGCGAAGGGCGCGCCGTGGCCGGCCAGATAGGTATAGCCGTTGGCCGCCAGGCGGTGGTTGACGGTGACGACGACCACATCGTTGAGGCGGGCGAGCTGGCTGCCGTCATACATCGGCCCGTTGGCTGATCCCGTGGTCCAGCCGCCGCCATGGAAGCTGACCAGCACCGGGCGACGGGACGCGTCATTGACCGACGGAGTCCAGACATTGAGGTTCAGGCAGTCCTCGCCCATGCCGCCGACGCCGACGTGACGGTCCCAGCCGATCATCATCGAATAGTCGCTCTTCAGATCCGACTGGGTCTGGGGCGAGACGTGGGCATAGCCGATGGCGTCGCGCACGCCGGTCCAGGGGACGGGCGGCTTGGGCGGCATGAAGCGGTTCACCCCACCGGTCGAGGCGCCGTAGGGAATGCCGCGGAAGCTTTTGACGCCCATCGCATCGCCGTTGTTGGCGACGCCCTGAACCTTGCCGGCGGAGGTCTGCACCGTCCAGAAGATCGGGCCCGTGCCGTTGCCGCCCAGGCTGGGCGCGCGGGCGGGCGCAGCGGTGGGTGTCTGGGCGTCAGCGGCTCCGGCCTTGGCCAGGGCGGCGATGCCGGCGGCCGCGACGGCGGCGCCGGAGATGATGTCACGGCGGCTGGTCCGCCCGGCGGATTTGGTGTCGTCCATGGTCGCTCTCCCCTGACCGGTCATCGCGCCGGTCTTGACGGGGAAAGTTAGGCGCCAAATCCGGGCGCGTCAAACAGTCAGCCTAGAACGTAAGTGCGCGGGCTTCCTTGACCTGCGGCAGGGCGCGAACCTTGGCGAGCAAGGCGTCGGTCGGCGCCGAGTCGATGCCCACCAGAGCGATGGCGTCTTCGCCCGCGGCCCGGCGGCCGAGGTTGAAGGTGTCGATATTGACGCCCGCTTCGCCCAGCAGGGCGCCGAGAGCGCCGATGAAGCCCGGCTTGTCCAGGTTGTTGATGTAGAGCATGGCCGGCGAGAAGGCCGCGTCCAGGTCCATGCCCTTGACCTCGACGATGCGGGGCGCCCCGCCGATGACCGAGCCGGCGAACGAGCGCTTGCCCATCTCGGTGGTGACGGTAATGCGGATCAGGCTGTCATAAACGGGACTTTCGTCCTGGCGGCTTTCCGAGACGGTGATGCCGCGCTCCTTGGCGATAGCCGGGGCCGAGACCATGTTCACTTCTTCCAGCATCGGCTTGAGCACACCGGCCAGAGACGTGGCGGTCAGCGGCTTGACGTTCAGCTTGGCCACATCACCCTCGTAGGCGATGTCGATGCCGGTGACGCCGACATCCACCATCTGGCCGGCGAAGGCGCCGAGCGCTGCGGACAGGGCGATATACGGCTTGAGCCGGGGCGCTTCTTCAGCGCCGACCGAGGGTGAGTTCAAGGCGTTGGTCACCGCGCCGGTGAGCAGGTAGTCCGAAATCTGTTCGGAGACCTGCAGGGCGACATTTTCCTGGGCCTCGACGGTAGAGGCGCCCAGGTGGGGGGTGGCGACAACCTTGTCCGAACCGAACAGGGCGTTTTCCTTGGCCGGCTCGACCGAGAAGACGTCGAATGCCGCGCCGCCGATGTGGCCTTCGTCGATCAGCTTGCGCAGCGCCACTTCGTCGACCAGACCGCCGCGGGCGCAGTTGATGATGCGCACGCCCTTCTTGGTCTTCTTCAGGTTTTCTTCCGACAGGATATTACGGGTCTTGTCGGTCAGGGGCGTGTGCAGGGTGATGAAGTCGGCGCGGGCCAGCAGGTCTTCCAGTTCGACCTTCTCGACACCGATCTCGACGGCGCGTTCGGGGGCCAGGAACGGATCGTAGGCGATGACCTTCATCTTCAGGCCCAGAGCCCGGTCGGCGACGATCGAGCCGATGTTGCCGGCCCCGATCAGGCCCAGCGTCTTGGCTGTCAGCTCGACACCCATGAAGCGGTTCTTTTCCCACTTGCCGGCCTGGGTGGAGGCATCAGCCGCCGGCAGGTCGCGGGCCACGGCGAACATCATGGCGATGGCGTGCTCGGCGGTGGTGATTGAATTGCCGAACGGGGTGTTCATGACGATCACGCCCTTGGCGGTGGCGGCCGGGATGTCGACATTGTCGACGCCGATGCCGGCCCGGGCGATGACCTTCAGCTTCTTGGCGGCGGCGATGACATCCTTGTCGATCTTGGCGCCCGAGCGGATGGCGAAGGCGTCATAGTCGCCGGCCACGGCGATCAGCTCGTCCTTGGTCAGTCCGACCTTGATGTCGAAATCAATGCCGCGCTGCTTGAAGATGTCGACGGCGGCTTGAGAGAGTTTGTCTGCGATGAGTACGCGGGGCATGAAAGCCTCCTCGTTTGCGTGAATGGGAAAAATTGGGAAGGTGGCGCGGCTTTAAGCCGTCGCCAGTTCCGAAACGGCGGTCTCGAACGCCCAGTCGAGCCAGGGGGTCAGGGCATCCAGGTCGGTGTGTTCCACCGTCGCGCCGCACCAGATCCGCAGGCCCGGAGGCGCATCGCGGTAGCCGCCGACGTCCAGCGCCGCGCCTTCCTTTTCGAGCAGGGAGGCGAGCTTTTTGGCGAAGTCGGCCTGGGCGTCGTCGGACAGGCCGGTGACCCGGGCGTCAACCACCTTGAGGCACACAGAGGTGTTGGAGCGGATGGCCTTGGTCGCCGGCAGGAATTCGACCCACGGGGTCTGGTCGACCCAGGCTTCCAAGACCGCCAGATTGCGGTTGGCGCGGGCCTGCAGTTCAGCCAGACCGCCGATCGAGGTCGCCCACTTCAGGGCGTCGATATAGTCCTCGACGCAGAGCATGGAGGGGGTGTTGATCGTCGCGCCTTCAAAGAAGTCGAGGGTGACCTTGCCGCCCTTCGTCAGGCGGAATAGTTTCGGCATCGGCCAGGCGGGGCTGTAGGATTCCAGCCGGGCGACCGCGCGCGGCGACAGGATAATGACGCCGTGCGCGCCTTCGCCGCCCATAGCCTTTTGCCAGGAGAAGGTGACGACATCGAGCTTGGCGAAGTCCAGGTTCTGCGCAAAGGCCGCCGAAGTGGCGTCGCAGATGGTGATGCCTTCGCGAGCATCGGAGATGAAATCGGCGTTGGGAACCCGCACGCCCGAGGTGGTGCCGTTCCAGGTGAAGACCAGATCCTTGGCAGGATCGATCTTGGTCAGGTCGGGCAGCTGGCCGTACGGCGCGTCCAGCACCTGCACGTCCGGCAGCTTGAGCTGTTTGGTCACGTCGGTGACCCAGTCCTTGCCGAAGGATTCGAAGGCCAGCAGTTGAACCGGGCGCGCGCCCAGCATCGACCACATGGCCATCTCGACGGCGCCGGTGTCCGAGCCCGGGGTAATGCCGATCAGATAATCGGCGGGAACGCCCAGCACGTCACGGGTGCGGTCGATGGCTTCCTTCAGCCGCGCCTTGCCCAGTTTCGAGCGGTGCGAGCGGCCGAGGACCGCGTTCGACAGATTTTCAGGTTTCCATCCGGGTCGCTTGGCGCAGGGGCCAGAAGAGAACTCGGGGTGAGCCGGGCGCATGGCCGGCTTGGCGGTCGTCGTCATGATGTCTCCCATCCTTACAGATGAGCAGCATCCCGTTGGGGGGATGTGGCCCGCCGCGGGCTATAGTCGCGATTCCTGAAGAAAGCGAGACCAAAGGGATGGGCGCTACGCAATTTCGCATGAACCGGCGATGACGATTTTCGTTCAGGTGCGTTTCAGCTTGCGGGTGCTGAATTGTATCCAGGCGCCGTCAGTGTTGCGTGCGCTCTGAATTCAACAGGAGAACGACCATGAAGAAGACCCTTACGGCTCTGCTCGCCGCCACCGCCATCGCCGCCCTTGTCCCCGCGCTTGCCTCGGCCGCGCCGGGCCGTGGCGGCGCCATCGACGAACGCATCGCCAATATTTCCCAGCGCATCGACGAGGGCGAGCGCGGCGGCGGCCTGACCCGCAATGAAGTTCACCGCCTGCGCGATCAGCTGCACGACATCCAGAACGCCGAGGCGCGCGATCTGCGCCACGGCCTGAACGATTCCGAGCAGCGCGATCTGAACAAGCGCCTCGACCGCCTGTCAGCCGACGTCGATCGCCAGCGTCACGATCGTCAACACCGCTAAGGCCGCAAAGCCGGCGTCGGATTGGCCGGCGCCGGCGGCGATGAATTGGCCAGGCTTGCGGCCAGCGCGTCCAGGTCCAGCGGCTTAGGCTGGATCTTGGCGGGCTCGGGCGCCTTGGCGGCGGTCGCAGGCGCGGCCGCCGTCTTGGGCGTCGCGGCCGGGCGTAGCGGGGCCGGAGCCGGCGCGACAAGCGGGGTGGCGGCGGGCGTCGCAGCCGCGCTTTGCGGCGCCGCGGCCGGCGCTGCGGCGATGATTGGCGGCCGTGATCCGGGCGGCGCGGTCATGGCCTTGAACAGGGCGTCGAGATCCTCGGCGACCTGGGCGTCCGGCGGCGGGTCGGCGTTGCACAGTACATGGCGATAGAGCGCCACGGATCCCAGTTCGGCCCCCATCTCCAGCCATTCGCCATCTTCGCGGGCGCTCACCGGCTGGCCGGCGGCGTCGAAGGCCGCCGAGTTGGACCAGCGATAATGGTTGCCACGGCACTCAAATTCGAGCCGTTCCACCAGGAAATTGTAGGCGCCTTGCGGCCCTTGTTGAACCTGGCGGTAGAAGGTGACCGTATTGACCCCAACGATGCCGGTATTGATGTCGACGTAGCGGCTCTGTTCGTCATAGGCCACCGCGCCGCCGCCGACATTGGTCCACGACCAGTGCGCGGCGCGCGCCTGACCGGCGGTCAGGGCGAAGGCGGAAAACAGCAGCGGAGCCCAGATGCGTCGCATGGCCCTAGTTACGCGCAAATCGCCGCGCCAGGTCAACTGTTCCTCGCCCCCCGCCGCGCCGCCTCAGCGCCTGAGCGGCCAACTGTGGCCAAGCGGTCCGGCGCCGGCGCCAAGTCCAGGTGCGGCCCGGATCGCCTCGGCGACATAGGACCAGGCCCCGGCCACGGCCGCCTCCAGCGGTTCGCCCTGGGCCAGCAGGGCCGCGCAGGCCGAAGCCAGGGCGCAACCGGTGCCGTGGGTGTGGCGGGTCTCGATGCGCATCCCCTCGAACAGGGTCTCGCCTGACGGGGTCAGCAGAACGTCGATAACCCGCGGGCCGGCGATATGGCCGCCCTTCATCAGCACGGCCCCGGCGCCGAGGGCCAGAAAGGCCTCGCCGGCCCGGCGCAGATCATCGGTGGTCTCGCAGACAAGGCCGGTCAGCGCCGCTGCTTCCGGCGCATTGGGGGTCATCAGGGCCGCCCGGGGAACAAGCTCTCTGCGCAGGGCGGAAAGGGCGCGATCCTCGAGAAGAGGCGCCCCGCCCTTGGCGAGCATCACCGGATCGATGACGGCCGGAACGCCCGTCTCGCCGATCAGCCGGGCGACGGTCTCGACGATCAGGGCTGAACCCAGCATGCCGGTTTTGATCACATCGGCGCCAATGTCTTCCAGCACCGCCCGGGCCTGGGCCGCGACCAGCGATGCCGGCAGTTCGAGGATCTCGCTTACGCCGAGGGTGTTCTGCACGGTGATGGCGGTGATGGCCGTCGCCGCATAGCCGCCCAGCATGGTTACGGTCTTGATGTCGCCCTGGATCCCGGCGCCGCCGCCGGAGTCCGAGCCGGCGATGATCAGGACGCGGCCCTGCGGCTTGCCTAAGATTTCCATCACAGCCCCGACGGGTCGGCCGCGGCGGAAATCGCCGCAAGCACCTTAAGCGCCTGGACCGTCTCGCGCACATCGTGAACCCGCAGCACGCTGGCTCCGCCGCCAACGCCCGCCAGGGCCGCGGCGATTGAGCCGCCGAGCCGGTCGCCGGCGTCTGTGGCGTCGGGATCGATCGCCTGGATGAAACGCTTGCGGCTGACGCCCAGCACGACCGGAAACCCCAGCCCGGCGATGACGTCCATGTGGGCCAGGAGCGCCAGATTGTGGTCCAGGTTCTTGCCAAAGCCGATTCCGGGATCGATCCAGATGTTCTCCTGATCAACGCCGGCGGCCATGGCGGCGCTCGCCCGCTCGGCCAGGAAGTCGGCGACCTCGGCGACGACATCGTCATAGTGCGGCGCCTTCTGCATGGTCCCGGGCTCGCCCTGCATGTGCATCAGGATGACCTGGCAGCCCAGCTCGGCGGCGGCGGCCAGGGCGCCCGGCGCCCGCAGGGCGGTGACATCGTTCCAGACCAGGGCGCCCGCGGCCATGGCGGCGCGGGCGACGACGGGTTTGGTGGTGTCGATGGAAAGGGCCGGGCCCTGGCCGGCCAGGCCCTCAATGACCGGCAGCACGCGGGCCAGTTCCTCGGCTTCAGAAACCGGCGCAGCGCCCGGGCGGGTCGATTCGCCGCCGATGTCGAGTAGGTCCGCGCCGTCGGCGATCAGTTTCAGACCGTGGGCGATGGCCGCCGAGGCATCGGCGAACCGGCCGCCGTCGGAGAAGCTGTCGGGGGTGACATTCACCACCCCCATGACCAACGGCCGGGCGATCGCAGGCTCGTCCGTCAAGCCGGCGACGCTTCAGGCTCCGGACCGTGCGTCAGGGGAACCGAGACGGTGGGGCCGAGCGGCGGCTTGTCTTCGGAGTCGTCGCGCACCGGCGCGATGCCCTTGAACACGCCGATGATCTCATCTCCCGACAGGGTTTCGTATTCGAGCAGGGCCTTGGCCAGTTTGTGAAGGTCCTCGATCCGCTCGGTCAGAATGCGGCGCGCTTCATCCTCGCCGGTCTTGACCAGGCGGCGGACTTCCTTGTCGATGGTCTGGGCGGTGGTCTCCGAGACGTTCTGGGTGCGGGCGACCGAGTGACCGAGGAAAACCTCTTCCTGGTTATCGCCGTAGGAGACTGTGCCAAGCTCGTCCGAATAGCCCCAGCGGGTGACCATGTTGCGGGCCAGCGAGGTCGCCGCCTGGATGTCCGACGAGGCGCCCGAGGTGACGTGGTCCTTGCCGTTGATCAGCTCTTCGGCGACACGGCCGGCCATCATGATGGCCAGGCGCGAGGTCATCTGGGTGAAGTCGATGGAATAGCGGTCGCCTTCCGGCAGCTGCATGACCATGCCCAGAGCCCGGCCGCGCGGGATGATGGTCGCCTTGTGCACCGGGTCGGCCGAGGGAACGGCCAGGGCCACCAGGGCGTGACCGCCCTCGTGATAGGCGGTGTTCTTCTTTTCCTCGTCGCTCATGGCCATGGAGCGGCGCTCGGCGCCCATCATGACCTTGTCCTTGGCGTCCTCGAAGTCGGCCTGGGTGACCATGCGCCGGTTCTTGCGGGCGGCCATCAGGGCCGCCTCATTGACCAGATTGGCCAGATCGGCGCCGGAAAAGCCGGGGGTGCCGCGGGCGATGGTTTTGACGTTGACGTTGGCCGCGAGGGGGACATTGCGCATGTGGACGCGGATGATCTTTTCCCGGCCGATGATGTCGGGGTTGGGCACAACCACCTGACGGTCGAAACGGCCGGGACGCAGCAGGGCCGGGTCCAGCACGTCGGGACGGTTGGTGGCGGCGATCAGGATGATCCCCTCGTTGGTCTCAAAGCCGTCCATCTCGACCAGCAACTGGTTGAGGGTCTGTTCGCGCTCGTCGTTGCCGCCGCCCAAGCCGGCGCCGCGATGGCGGCCGACGGCGTCGATTTCGTCGATGAAGATGATGCAGGGGGCGTTCTTCTTGGCCTGTTCGAACATGTCGCGCACGCGGCTGGCGCCGACGCCGACGAACATCTCGACGAAAT
>CAZJBC010000102.1:0-9450 GCA_964543805.1 uncultured Brevundimonas sp. | reverse complement strand
CCCGAGCCGGCCAGCGCGCCGCCGCCTGCGCCGGGCGCCGCCGCAACGCCGGCCCCGGCGCTCGCACCCTCGCCCGACACAAAGAGCGGACCCGCTTCCGCGCCCAAGGCCGCGCCCCAGGTCAAGGCCGACGCGGCGCACAAGGCCGCGCCCGCGCCGGCGGCCCCCGCCAAGGCGGCCCCCAAGGCATGACCCGCCCGCCGCAAACCAAATCCGCCGCCACCAAGGCCGCAGCCGAGCGGGTCGGCCAGACGATCGAGCGGGCGCTTGACCCCCTGACCGGCGCCATCAAGCGGGTGGCGGCGAATCTGACCGATAGCAAGCCGGCCCCGGCCGCGCCGGCCGCGCCTGCGGCTCCGACAGGTCCCGGCGTCTCGCCTCTGGCTGTGCCGTTCCCGGCCATGCCGCCGGTGGCGGGCGTGACCATCGCCACCGGGCGGGCGGGATTCTACAAGCACGATCGCGAAGACCTGCTGGTCATGCGGTTCGCCGAAGGCACCAACTGCGCTGGCGTCTTCACCCGCCACGGCGTTGGCTCGGCCCCGGTCGACTGGTGTCAGAAGCATCTGGCCATGAGTAAGGGCGAGGACATCCAGGCCCTGGTGGTCAACGCCGGCTGCGCCAATTCCTTCACCGGCAAGCCCGGCGCCGACGCGGCCCGTCGTGTCGCCGTGGCGGTCTCCAAGCGGTTCGATTGCCGCCAGCGCGGCGTCATGCTGGCTTCGACCGGCGTCATCGGCATGCTGCTTGATGATGCCAAGATCCTGCAAAAGCTGCCCGAGATCGAAAGCCATCTTGAGGCCGACGCCTGGCCCAAGGCCGCCGCTGCGATCATGACCACCGACACCTTCCCCAAGGGCGCGCGAGCGACGGCGACGATCGACGGCTGGCCGGTGCAGATCCGGGGCATCGCCAAGGGCTCGGGCATGATCGCGCCCGACATGGCCACCATGCTGGCCTTCATCGCCACCGACGCCTGTATCTCGCCCGGCGCCCTGCAGACCCTGGTCAGCCTCTACACCCGCTCGACCTTCAATGCGGTGACGGTGGATGGCGACCGCTCGACCAACGACACCTGCCTGCTGTTCGCCACCGGCCAGGCGGGCAATCCGAAAATCAGTCGCGCCGGCGACCGGCGGCTGGCCGATTTCCGCGGCAAGCTGGAAGCTGTGATGCTGGACCTCGCCCAGCAGCTAGTGCGCGACGGCGAGGGCGCCAGCAAGTTTATCAAGGTCACGGTCAGCGGCGCCGAGAGCGCCGCCTCGGCCCGCAAGATCGCGCGTACCATCTGCGAAAGCCCCCTGGTCAAGACCGCCTTTGCCGGCGAGGACGCCAACTGGGGCCGCATCGTCATGGCGGTCGGCCGGGCCGACGAACCGGTGAACCGTGACAAGATCTCGGTCCGCTTCGGCCGTCTGGTCGCCGCCCAGGACGGCCTGATCTCGCCGACCTATGACGAAGCCAAGATGAGCCGCTACATGAAAAACCAGGAACTGGAGCTCAGCGTCGATGTCGGCGTCGGCCGGGGCCATGCGGTGATGTGGACCTGCGACCTGACCAAGCGCTACGTCGAGATCAACGGCGACTACCGTTCGTAATTGGGAAACCCCGGCGTCCCTACTCTGGCGACAAGCCAACCGGGTCACTATCTGGGCTGAAGCAACCGTGGGGCGAGCAGGAAATCCATGACCGAAGCAGCGCTGGAAATCCGCAAACTGCGCAAGGTGTTTGGCGACAAGGTCGCCGTGGATGACCTGGACCTGAAGGTGCGGGCCGGGGAACTTTACGCCCTGCTGGGCCCGAACGGCGCGGGCAAAACCACCACCCTGCGCATGGTCACCGGCCTGTTGAAACCGGACGGCGGCGGCATCCGGGTGTTTGGCGTCAACGCGCTGAAGGATCCTGTTGAGGCCAAGCGCATGATCGCCTGGCTGCCCGACGAGCCGATGCTGTACGACAAGCTGACGCCGTTGGAATATCTGGAATTCATTGCCGGCCTTTGGGGCGTCAACGCCAAGCTCGCGGGCGACCGGTCCGAGGAACTACTGAAGATGCTGGGTTTGTGGGAAAACCGCGACCAGCGCTGCGAAGGCTTTTCCCGCGGCATGAAACAGAAGGTCTCGCTCGCCGGGGCCCTGGTCCATGACCCGAAACTGCTGATCCTCGACGAGCCCTTGACCGGCCTGGACGTGGCCATCGCCCGTCAGGTCAAGAACCTGCTGCAGCAGAAGGTCGATGAGGGCGCGACCGTGATCCTGACCACCCACATCCTCGAAGTGGCCGAACGCATGGCTCAGCGCATCGGCGTCATCCAGAATGGCCGGCTGCTGGCGGAGGGCACGCTGGACGAACTTCGCAGCCAGCATGGCGATGGCAAGTCGACCCTGGAGGATCTGTTCCTTGAAATGACCGGCCAGGCCGAGGACGCGGACGTCTCGTGAACCTGTTCGCCCCCGCATCGGTCCCCTGGTTTCTGCGCCACGAACTGCGGGTGTCCTGGCGGTGGATTTCAGGCATGGCGGGCGGCAGAGGCCGCTCGATCATTATCAGCTTTGTGATTGTCGGCCTGACGGCGCTGGCCCTGGCCTGGGGTCTGGGAACGGTGCTTTATCACCGGGGCGTAAAAGCCCCGGCTCTGGTTCCGCTGCCCGGCATCGCCGTGCTGGCCATCGACAGCGTTATGGCCTTCTTCGGCTCGCTCATGGTCGCCCAGACCCTGGCGAGCGCGACCATGATCTTTTACGACCGCGGCGACCTGGACCTGCTGCTGTCATCGCCGGTAAGGCCGTGGAAAATTCTGGCGACGCGCATGCTGGTCATGGCGTTCAATTCCATGCTGTTCTTTCAGATCCTGATCCTGCCGGTGGTCCTGACCAGCGCGGCGGTAATGGGCTACTGGGGCCTGCTGGCGATACCGTTGGTCATCGCCCTGCTTTCGCTGGCCATGACCGCAGTCGGCATGGTGCTGGCCATGGCGCTGTTTCGCCTTCTGGGACCGCGCCGAACCCGCTCGATCAGCCAGATCATCGGGGTTGCGGTGGCGCTCGGCATCATCGTGACCACGCGGCTGCTGCCGGTCGGCAAGGGGAATATGGCGTTCGGCCATATCACCCAGTATCTGCACAGCGCGCCCTGGGGGCCCTTCGCCATCTGGTGGGCGAACGCGGCGACCGGCAATCTGGCCGGACTGGCCATACTGTCCGGCTCGGCCGTCGGAATTTTTGTGCTGGTCACCCTGCTGTTGGGCGCGAGGTTTTCGGCCGACGCATCCCTGGCCGCGGGGACGGCCGAGCCCGTTCGCAAGGCGGGCCGCGCAACCCAGAAGGCCGCCTTCAAGTCAGGCAGCATGATGCGCATCATGGTGATCAAGGAACTGAAGCTGCTGATCCGCGATCCCACCCTGATCTCGCAGGTCCTGCTGCAGGTAATCTACCTGCCCTTCGTCATGTTCCTGTCGTTCAGCCGCGGTCGGGCGGCAGGCGGTTTTATCGCTCATCTGGCCCCGGCGTTTTGCGCCGGCGCTATGGCCTATGTCGCCGGTCAGCTGGCGGCCGGCCTGGGCTGGCTGACGATTTCGGCCGAAGAGGCGCCGGAGCTTCTGACCTGCGCGCCCATCACGCCGGACCAGGCGGCGCGCGCCAAGGTCACCGCCGTGGTCCTGCCGGTGGCGGTTCTGCTGGGCGTGCTGTCGTTCGGCCTGGCCTTCCTGTCCCCCTGGGCCGGTTTTTGCGCCTTTGTGGGCGCCTGCGCGGGCGCGGCGGCCATCGCCTATATGGAGCTTTGGATGCAGCGCCCGGGCAAACGGTCGGCCTATCGCATGCGGATGCGCGGCACGGGCAGTGTTGGGGTCTCGCTGCTCGAAGCCCTGGTCTCGGCCCTGTTTGGCGTGACCACCGGCATGGCTGCGGCCGGGACCGTGCTGGCCGTCATTCCGGCCCTGTTGCTGGTTGCCCTGATCGCTACGATCGCCTCGGTCAACCGGGACAAATGGCTGATCCGCAATGCCTGACACCCTGCTGGTGGCGGCCTGCGCCCTGATCGATGTGGACGGCCGGGTGCTCATCGCCAAGCGGCCGCAAGGCAAACAGCTGGCTGGTCTGTGGGAATTTCCCGGCGGCAAGGTCGAGCCCGGCGAGACGCCGGAGGCCTGCCTGATCCGTGAGCTTTCCGAGGAACTGGGCATCGAGGTGAACGCGGCGTGCCTGGCGCCATTCGTTTTCGCCAGCCATCTTTACGAAACGTTTCATCTGCTTATGCCACTCTACCTGTGCCGTCGCTGGACCGGAATGGTGCAGGCAAAAGAACATGAGGCGCTGGCTTGGGTGAGGCCCGAAAAACTGACGGACTATCCGATGCCGCCCGCCGACGCGCCGCTGGTCGCCTGGTTGCGCGATCTTTTGTAGGCCGTTTCCTCCGCGACGAGAGCGGCGCCACCGCCATCGAATACGGCCTGATCGCCAGCCTGATCTTCCTGGCCATCATCGGCGGCGTCGGCCTGTTCGCCGGCAAGACGTCCGAGACCTACAACAAGATCGGCACGACGATCGGCGGCGCACTCTAGACTTCGCCGCCTCGCCGCACCGTCTTCAGCGCATCCTCGAGCCGCACCTTTCCTTCGCCCCGCTTCAGCGGCTGCTGCTGGCTTTCGTGTGGCGCCCAGCCGGTCAGGGTGAGGATGTCGAAGGTCGCGGCCACCCGGCCGTCGGGGCCTGAGAACCGCTCCTGATAGATTTCGCAGGCCCGGGCGATCACGGCCCGGGACAAGGGCCCGGCGGGTTCGGTCAGGGCGGCGGTCTCGCCCATGGCCCTTAAGTCCGCGATCAGCTTCAGCGGATGGGCGTAGCGGACCACCAACCGGTCGACATCGGCCACCGGCAGGGCGAACCCCGCGCGCTGCAAAAGGCCCGCTGCATCATAGGTCTCGGCCAGGGGCGCCACCCGCAGGCCCGCCCCGTCGGTCAGCTCGGCCTCTGCCGCCATCAGCGACTGGCGCAGTTCGGTAAAGCTGTCGCCGCCCAGCAGCGCGCCCAGGAACAGACCGTCCGGTTTCAGCGCCCGGCGGATCTGGATCATCGCGCCGGGCAGGTCATTGGCCCAATGCAGGGCCAGGCTGGAGACGACCAGGTCAAGACTGCCTGGCGCGAACGGCAGGCTCTCTTCGTCCGCCTGCAGGCGCGCGCCCGCTCGCCCCGCCAGCATCCGCCGCGAAAGATCCGTTTCGATGAGCAGGCCGATCTTGGTCCTGGCCGGACTGGCCGCCAGGACCTGGGCGAACACGCCCGTTCTCGCGCCAAGGTCGACGGCCAGCGGAAAGTCGCGCATGATGACTTCCAGCCGCTCGACGATATCGGCGGCGGCCCGGCGCTTCAGGAAGTCAGCGCCGGCATAGGCGCCGGCCGCGCGATCAAGGCGGCGGCGGTGCAGGGCGCGGTCAAAGAGGCGGGGAGGGGCTGCCATGGAACGCTGTGTAGCAAATCGCCGTGGCTAGGCGTCTGTTTTCCTACGGTCTTGATCTGCTGTTTCCGCCCGCCTTGCTGGACGGCGGCGGCGGCGCCCTGGGCACGGGGCTCAGCGCCGAGGCCTGGTCGAAGGTGGTCTTCATCGACGCGCCGCGCTGCGACGGCTGCGGCGCCCCGTTTGAGTTCGAGACGGGGATGTTGTGCGCGCCTTGCCAGAGCCGGCCGCGGGCCTTTGATCGGGCCAGGGCCGCCTGCCTCTACGATCCGGCCTCGCGCGACCTGATCCTGCAGTTCAAGCACGCCGACCGCACCGATCTTGCGCCCCTGTTCGCCGCCTGGATTGGTCGGGCGGCCGGCGATGTGCTGGCGCAGGCCGACCTGATCGCGCCGACGCCGCTGCACCCGGGGCGCTTGTTCCGCCGCCGCTACAACCAGGCCGCCGAGATCGCCCGCATCGTGGCCCGGAGGTCGGGCAGGGCTTATCTGCCGGACGCTCTGATCCGCCGTAAAGCCACCGCCAGCCAGGCGGGCAAGTCGGGCGACGCGCGGCGCCGCAATGTCGCGGCCGCCTTTGCGGTGACGCGATCCGGCCGGGCGAGGATCGCCGGCAAACGCGTGCTGCTGATCGACGATGTGCTGACCACCGGCGCCACCGCCGAGGCCTGCGCGCGAACCTTGAAAGCCGCAGGGGCCGTGGGCGTCGATGTCGCAGTCATCGCCAGGGTGAAAGAAGCGGCGAGTCTGCCTATATGAGGCTTCAGAGTTTCGTAACCGGGAGTCTGAAGACTAGTCCCCCTATGCCCAAGGTCACCATCTATACCCGTCCGCTTTGCAGCTATTGCACCCGCGCCGTCAGCCTGCTCACCGGCAAGGGCGCCGATGTCACCGAAATCGAGGCCGGCTTTGACCCCGAGCTTCGCCGCGAGATGAACGAGCGCGCCGGCGGCGGCTACAACACCTTTCCGCAGATCTTCATCGGCGACACCCACGTAGGCGGCTGCGATGATCTGATGGAACTGGAAGACGAAGGCCGGCTGGACGCCCTGTTGTCCCAATGACGACCGCGCGCGTCGCCCTGGTTCAGACGCGCACGCCGGCGACCCACGCTGCGGCCCTGGCCCACACCACGCCGCTGATCGAACGCGCCGCCTGGGGCGGGGCGAGCCTGATCCTCACGCCGGAAGGCTCCAACTTTTTGCAGCGCAGCCGAGCGGCCTTCGAGGCCACCGTGGTCGCCGCCGCCGATGATCCTTTCATTGAAGGCATGCGCGCTCTGGCGCGGGCCCACGAGGCGCAGATCCTGATCGGCTCGGCCCTGGTGCGGCGGGACGACGGCCGCTGCGCCAACCGGTCCATGCTGGTCGGCGCCGATGGCGAGGTTCTGGCCTCCTACGACAAGATCCACATGTTCGACGTTGATTTGCCCACGGGTGAGCGGCACCGTGAATCCAGCCTCTATGCGCCGGGCGAGCAGGCGGTGATTGCGCCGTCCGCGCTGGGCCCCCTGGGCATGACGATTTGCTACGACATGAGGTTTCCGGGCCTTTATCGGGCGTTGGCCATGGGCGGAGCGACCGTTTTGACCGCGCCCTCGGCCTTCACCCGGCCGACCGGCGCCGCGCACTGGGAGACCCTGTTGCGCGCCCGGGCGATCGAAAACGGCGCCTTTGTGCTGGCCCCGGCCCAGGGAGGCGTTCACGAAGACGGGCGGGCGACGTGGGGCCATTCCCTGGCCATTGCGCCCTGGGGCGAGATTCTGGCCGCGTCGCAAGACGATGAACCCGGCGTGATCTTTGCTGACCTGGATCTGGACGCGCCGGCCGCCGCGCGCGCGGCCATTCCCTCGCTGGCCAATGGCCGCCCCTTTACCGGGCCATGATCCGTTACGCCCTCGCCTGCGCCGCCGGCCATCCGTTCGAAGGTTGGTTCGCCTCGTCCGCCGACTACGACGCCCAGGAGGCGGACGGCCGCCTGGAATGTCCGGTCTGCGCCACGCGCCAGATCAGCAAACAGATCATGTCGCCCGGCGTCGTGGGAATGCGCGCCGAGTCGCCGCCCTCCGCCCCGATGATGGACGCCCTGGGCCGCTGGCGCGACCATGTGGAGGCGACCTACGAGGACGTCGGCGAGGGCTTCGCCGATGAAGCGCGCGCGATCCACGAAGGCCGCGCCGAGGAGCGCGAGATTTACGGTCAGGCCACCGTGGGCGAGGTTGCCGACCTTGTCACCGACGGCGTGCCAGTCGCGCCCCTTCCGCCAAGGCCGCGACGCAAGAACCAGCTCAACTGATTGGGCCTAGCCCTGACTCATGGCGTCGAGGTCGAACCCGGCGCGCCGCAGCGTGATCAGCAATCGGCGCAGCGCCGCGTAGAACTGGCGGATCTGGTCCTTGCCAAGGTCGGAATTGGCCACCTTGTCGGGGATGATGACGCCGCCCTTCATGCGCACGCAGCGGCTCTCTGCGATCAGCCGGCCGATGTAGCGCCGCGCCGTCTCGTAAGGGATGCCCAGTGACAAGGCCACCGAATGGGCGCTGATCGGGCGCCGTTCACTGTCGGGGACCGCCGCATCAAGTCCGCCGTACCTGCGGGCCTGATCTGAGTCAGTCGGGATATGTTGAATATTGGCGCTCAACACCGCTAGGTAAACAACGGTAAGCATCAAATCCTTTTTCTGCACGCCACCGGGAATGACAAGCTGACGCAACAGAGAATCCACCATGATCCTGGTGGCAAGACGCTCTCCGTTTCCGATTGTCCCGCCACCGAATTCTACTTTGAGCACAGTACGCCGCCCCCCACACTCTACAATTACGGCTATGAACCTGCCGGCCCGATTTGGCGAGCGCAACTACTGCAAATTCTGTGCGGGATTCTGCGGCCAAATGAACGCGATTACCCAATTTGGTTGAATTGACCGCGCATGCCCGCCTTGTGGTCAAGCTGTTGCGAAATTGTGATCTGTCTGAGATAAGGAACCAACAGGTTAAAAACCGTTAACTATTCGGCCGGGGGGCGACGATGAGTGAAGTGGTGGCTTTCAAGCGACCGCCGCGGCGCAACAGCCGCAGGGCAATCCGTCTGGCGCTTGTGGCGCAGATAATCGAAGCGTTGGAAAAGCTGGGCGGCACGGCCCATTGCGAAGCTGTGATCGAGCAGATCGTGCGCGACCGCAAGCTCACCGATCCGGTCGAAGTGCGTGGTCTGCGCAGCCATGTGATGGAAGTCTTCGAGGCCCATTGCGAGCCGCCCGCCCGCCTGACTTGCGAACAACCGGTGTTCCGCCGCGTGTTCGGCGCAGACTCCCGGCGCTGGACATTTTCCCGGGACTTTCACGAGCAGCTTCGCCGCGGCGTGACCAACCTGGAACAGCAGGTCGTCTGAGGACCTAGTCGGCGCTCAGGGCCATAGCCTCGAGGTCAAATCCGGCCGCTTGCAGCGCACCTAGCAAGGTCCGCAGGCTGGAGTACAGCTTCTCCGTCACATCCTTGCGGCCGACAATCCAGTTGGCCGGCACGATGACGCCCTGGTCCGAGATCCGCACACAGGCGCCCTCATCGATCAGTTTGCCGACGTGACGGCGCGTCGTCTCGTAGGGCATGTTCAGGGAGCGGGCGAGGGCGCTGACGCTGATCGGCACGCGCAGCTCATCGTTGGGCACCGAATTGATGCCCGACAGGTCTTCCCGGTCGGGCGACTGAAGGCCCAGGTGTCCGACGTTTGCGTCCAGAACCGCCGCCAGAATCAGGCCGCGCACCAACTCTCCGCCGCCGACCTCGGCCAGGGCGACGCAGTGGGTGATCAAGAACTGGGTGGTGATACGGGCAGCGACCCGCTCGCCGTTTCCGGAGTCTGGAGACGCAAATTCCTTACGCAACATATGAGCCGTCGTCTCCTGCGGATCCGGCGCCACCGGGCTGGATCCAAACGCGCCGATACCCAGAATGCGGGTATGGAAGTGTGGATATCAAGCGCCTATTTCGTCCAATTGC
>CAZJBC010000101.1:0-9503 GCA_964543805.1 uncultured Brevundimonas sp. | reverse complement strand
GCCTTCGCCATGGCTCATGGTCGCCTCGGCCGCGCCCTTGAACAGGTGCAGACCGGCGACGATCTTGTGCAGGAAGCTGGACGAGCCCTGGTCGAAGGCAAGCCTTGATGAAGGGCCGGTGATGTCGAGATAGAGCGCGTTCAACTGCTCCCACATCTCGGTGGTGATCTGATCGCGCATCTGCCGGGCGTTTTCCCGGGCCAGCGCCAGAGACGTGACGACCGAGGAATAGCCCTCGCGATCGAAGGCCAGGTCCATGGCCGCCTCGAACGGCGTCGAGCGGGCGGCCGCGACTTTGGGATCGCCAACCGCGGCCAGGGCGATCAGCGCGGTCTCGGCGGCCGAATCGCTCTGGTCCAGGCTGGCGTTCAGCATCACGTCGGCCAAACGCGCGGTATGTTCGGCGCGCTCCACATAGCGACCGATCCAGTAAAGGCTGTCGGCGACGCGGGTGAGCATCATGGCGTCTTGCTCTCGGCCAGCACCCAGGTGTCCTTGGAGCCGCCTCCCTGGCTGGAATTGACCACCAGCGAACCGCGCTTCAACGCCACGCGCGTCAGGGCGCCCGGCGTGACGATGGTCTTGTCCGCCGCCAGGATGAAGGGGCGAAGGTCGATGTGGCGCGGCTCGATCCGCCCGTCGATCAGGCAGGGCGCGGTCGACAGCTGAATGGTCGGCTGGGCGATATAGTTCGATGGGTCGGCGCGCAGCTGGACGGCAAAGTCGTCGCGTTCCTTTTGGGTGGCGTGCGGGCCGACCAGCATGCCGTAGCCGCCGGATTCGCCCACCGCCTTGACCACCAACTGGTCCAGACGGCCCAGCACGTGATCAAGCTGCGCCGGCTCGCGGCACAGAAAGGTCTCGATATTGGGCAGGATGGCGTCCTCGCCGAGATAATAACGAATGATTTTAGGGACATAGGCATAGACCGCCTTGTCGTCGGCGACCCCGGTGCCCGGCGCATTGACGATGACCACCTTGCCGGCGCGGTAGGCGTTGAACAGGCCGGCGGCGCCCAGGGCCGAGTCGCGGCGGAAGGTCAGGGGATCGATGAAGTCGTCGTCCACGCGGCGATAGATGACATCCACGCGCTGCAGGCCGGCGGTGGTCTTCATGTAGACGAGGTTGTCGTGGACCACGAGGTCTCGGCCCTCGACCAGCGGCACGCCCATGAGCCGCGCCAGATAGGCGTGTTCGAAATAGGCCGAGTTGTAGACGCCGGGCGTCAGCACCACGACCTGCGGATTGGCGCGCAGCTCCGAGCCCATGCTTCGCAACGCGCCCAGCAACAGGTCCGGATAGCGGTCGACGGCGCGCACGCCCGACTTGCGATAGGCGGTCGGAAAGGCTCGGCGCGAGGCGTCGCGGTTGGCCAGCATGTAGGAAACGCCCGAAGGCACCCGCAAATTGTCTTCAAGCACCGAGTAGACGCCGTCCGGCCCGCGGATCAGGTCGCTGCCGCAGACGTTCACATAGGCGCCGTGCGGCACATAGAGGCCGATCATCTCGCGCCGGAACGAAGGCGCGCCCTGCACCAGATCGCGCGGCACCACCCCGTCGTTGAGGATCTTCTGTTCCCCGTAGATGTCGCCCAGGAACATGTTCAGGGCGGTCAGGCGCTGGATCAGCCCGGCCTCGATCACCGCCCACTCGGCGGCCGGAATGATCCGGGGAAAAAGGTCCGTCGGAATGATCTTTTCGGTGGAGGCTTCGGCGCCATAGACGGTGAAGGTGATGCCCTGCAGCAGGAAGAGCTGGTCCTGAACCCGCTGGCGTTCGGCCAGGTCGCCGGCCGACAGTTCGCTGATCCGCTCGTGAAGGGCGGCGTAGTGCGGCCTAATGGAGCCATCGGCTGCGAACATCTCGTCGAAGGCGGCGCCCGGGATATAGGCGCCTGCCGGCAAGGGCAGTTCTGGGGAGCCTGCAACTGAAGTGCCTGTTGCCACGTTTGGCCGAATTCCTGCCCTCGTCGCCAACCAGACTACAGATGCCCGGATGAAGCGGCGATCGAACTCAAGCGCTGACAGCAATGCCGATGCAGATCAATGATTCCTGCAACCAACCCCGTGTATTGCTCAAGAAATAGGCACGCCTCCCGCCCTCCGTTCGGGCAGGGGCGTGACACACCCAACGGGCGCCGCTAAAGCCAATTCGCGGGGCAAATAGGAAGGATTGTTTAGTGACGAGACTTCGCTCCGCGCTGGCCGTATCGGCCCTGGCCCTGGGCGCAGCGCTGGTGTGGGGACCCGCCGCCTGGTGCGCGGAAGCCGCGGCGGCGATTCGCGGCGATCTGCCCGCCGACCTACGCCAGGCTATCGTCAACGCCGTCGGCCAGGTCGACAATCCCCCCGCCAGCCGTCTGGAGGCCCGCCGCCGGGCCAACGCGGCCGGGGAAGACGCCATCGCGGTGCTGCGCTCGCGCGGCTACTACGCCTATGACGTCAAGCCGGATGTCACGGACGATGATCCTGGCAAGCCCTTCGTCCAGATTGAGCCCGGCCCGCGCTACAAGGTCGCCGTTCCCCTGATTACCTGGCTGGGCGCGGCCCCGCCGGCGGATGTTCAGGCGATCGCCCAGCAGGCCATGAGTCTGCCCGAAGGCTCGCCGGGTCAGGCGGGAGACATCATCGCCGCCGAGGGCCGGATCGTCGCTGCCGTTCAGCAGGTGGGATACGCCGACGCCGTCGCCGGCACGCGGGAAGTCCTGGCGGATTTTTCCAGCAAAACCCTGATCCCGGAGTTCAGGATCGACGCGGGGCAACTGGTTAAGCTCGACGGGATCGATCTGCGCACCGAAGGACGCACCAATCCGGCCTGGGTGCGCCAGCTGGCGCCCTGGCATGTGGGCGATACCTATTCGCCAAAAGACGTGGCGGAGCTGGACCGGCGGCTGCACGACGTGGGCGTGTATGAATCGGTCACCGTAGCCCTGGCGCCGCCGGACGCGGCGATCGACGGCGAGCGACCGATTGTTGTGTCCCTGGCCGACCGCGCGCCGGCCAATCTGGAAGCCGGCGTTGACTACTCGACCCTGGACGGCGCCGGTATCGATTTGCGCTACCAGCTGTTCAATCGGCTCGGCCGGGCGGACACCACCACATTTCTTCTCATGTTGGCCCGCATCCAGAGCAAGCTCGACGCCGAGATTTCCCTGCCTCAGTGGCGGGTCGCCGACCGGACCCTGACGATCGGCGGCGGGGCGTTCGACAACAACACCGACGCCTATACGGAAAAGGGTCTGGACCTGCGCACCCAGCTGGTGCGGCACTATTCCAAGACCTCCTATCGCACCTTTGGCCTGACGCTTCAGGACAGCAAGATCAACGAGCTGTATCCGTTTGTGCGCACCCGCGATTTCGCCACCCTGACGGGGCTGGCGGCCCTTACCTGGGACCGGTCGAACGATCCCCTGAACCCGACTCACGGATGGCGGCTGGACGGACGGCTGGAGCCGACCATCGCGGCCGGCGGCAGCTCATCGCTCTATTTACGGGCGGTGGCGCAAGGCAGCTTCTATCTGCCGCTGGATTCCAGGGGAAACACGGTCATCGCCGCGCGCCTTAAGCTGGGTTCGATCACCGGGGCGTCAGTGAACGACATACCGGCGTCCGGCCGCTTCTATTCGGGCGGCGGCGGCTCGATCCGCGGCTATGACTATCAGGGCGTCGGCCCCAAGTTCGCCAACAACACTCCCGAAGGCGGCCTGGGCCTTTTTGAAAGTTCGGTCGAGATCCGGCAGCAGTTCACCCAGAAATGGGGCGCGGTGGCCTTCGCCGACGTGGGCAGCGTCTCGCTCAGCGAGGCGCCCGACTTTTCCCACACCAGCGCCGGCGTCGGCGTCGGCGTGCGCTACAATCTGGGCTTTGGACCGATCCGTGCGGACGTCGCCGTGCCGCTCAGCCGGCATGCCGGAGACCCGGCCTTCGCGATCTATCTGAGCATCGGGCAAAGCTTTTGACCGACGCCGCCCAAACCGAAGCAAAGAAACTGCGCCGCCGGTTCGGGCCCAGGGGGCCCCTGGGCTGGACCGCCGCGATCGTTCTGGGCCTGGCCGTCCTGCTGGCCGCAGCGGGCGTGGGCGTTCGTCACTATGTCACGACGGCCTCGGGCCGGGCCTTCATAGTCTCAAGAGTGAATGGCCTGAAACTGGGGTCCATCGGAAACCTTCATGTCGAGGGACTGACCGGCGATGTGCTGAGCGATTTCTCGGTCGCTCGACTGACCATCACTGATCAGCAGGGCGTGTGGCTGGAAGGCCGCCAGGCCCATGTTGTGTGGGACTATCGCCAGCTAGTTCATAGATTCTTTTCGGCCAGGCTGATTTCGGTCGATGACCTGAAGGTCTACCGCCGGCCGCTCCTGACGCCGATCCAGCCGGGCCGCCACCTGCCGGTTTCGATCGACATCGGTCAGCTGAGCACCAAGCTGGAATCCCTTCCGCAGGCCTCGATCGAGCGGGGCCTGTTTGCCGTGACGGGCCATGTTCAATTCCTGCGCATGGGCGGGGGCAGCGGCCACATCGACGCCCGCAGCCTTCTGCATGCCGGCGATGGCGTGACCACCGATTTTAGCTACGGCCAGCGCAAACCCATGCTGATCGTCGCTGACGCCGTCGAGGCGAACGGCGGCGCCATGGCCGGCGCCTTGGGCCTGCCGTCAAAAAAGCCGTTTTCGCTCAAGGTCAGGATCGGCGGCCTGACCGGCGCCGGCCAGATCGATGTCCTGGCCCGCTCGGGCGATACGACGCCGCTGGAAGCCACGGGCGGGTGGGACAAATCGGGCCTGCATGGCCAGGGCCGCCTGGATCTGACCGCCTCAACCTGGACCCAACCTCAGATCAAGCGGTTTGGACCGCAGCTGTCCTTTACCGCCAGCGGCGCGGCGTCGACCGGCAAAAGCGCCCAGGCCGGACTCTACGCGGTCCACCTTCAGGCTCACGGCGAAAACCTCGATCTTACGGCCTCCGGACCGGTCAAGATCGCGGATCGCTCGACCTCCGGCCTGGCGGTCGACATCAAGGTCGGCGACATGTCGCGGATTGAAACCGCCGTCCCGCTGGGCTCCAGCCAGTTCCATGGCAAGCTGACGGGCAAGCTCGACGACTTCCGCCTGGCCGGCAACGTCGAGGGCGAAAGGCTGAGCCTCTGGGGCTACACCCTCGGCCAGGCGCAAGGGACGGGCGAACTGCGCCTGGCCAAGCGGGAACTGACCATCAAGGGTGACATGACCGGCGCCGGCGGCGGTGGGTCGGGCTGGCTGGCCGGCCTGCTGGGCGCGACGCCCCATGCGACCACCGAGATTACGCGTCTGGCTGACGGGCGCCTGTTCATCCGTTCCATCGACGGCCAGGGATCGGGTATCGAATTGCATGCCGAGGGATCGCGCACGCCGATCATCGGCACGCTGAACTTCAGCGGCCATGCCCGGATCACCAACCTGGCCGCCATCCGCAAGGGCGCCTCGGGCGTGGCTGAGGGCGAGTGGTCGGCCTCGCAGGGCCTGAACAACATCTGGGCCTTCACCGCCGACGCCCACGGAACCCAGTTCGCGACCGGCATGGAGCAGGTCGATCGACTGGTCGGCGCAACGCCCAAGCTGGAGGGCCGGGCCGAGCTCGACCACGGCGCCTGGCGGATCACGCGCTCCACCCTGAACGGCAAGGCCGGCAACGCCCGGGCGACCGGCGTCTATGGGCCGGACAATGCGCTGGATCTGGCGGTCAACTGGGATGCGGCCGGCCCGTTCGATCTGGGACCCGTGGAAATCGGCGGCAAGATCGCCGGCGCCGGCACGGTCAAGGGCACGCTGACCGAGCCCCGCGTCGAGCTTGTCGCCCAGATTCCGGGCATCGACGTCGGCGCCCTGGCTCTGAACAACGCCCGTCTGAACCTGACCGTGGCCCACACGGCCGACGCTTACAGCGGAACCATCGCCGTCGCCGCCAGCAGCGCCAACGGCCCCGCAACCGCCCGCGCGACGTTCAACCTGCCGGCCGATGGCGTTGAGCTGACCGGCATCGACGCCAGCGCCGGCGGTGTGACCACCCGCGGCTCGCTGTTCCTGCGCAGCGGCGAGCCTTCCCGCGCCGACCTGACCCTGAACGCCGGACCCGGCTCCTTCCTGGCGGCCGGGCAGGCCCAGGCGACCGTCCAGATCGTCGACGCCGCCGGCGGCGCCCGCGCCACGGTGAACCTCAAGGCCACCGATGTTCAGCTGCCGGACAATGACTTTGTCATCCACTCGGCGCAGCTGTCGGCGAGCGGGCCCTATGCGCGCCTTCCCTACACCCTGAAGGCCGACATTCATCGCGGCGATATCCCCGTCACGCTCGATGGCTCAGGCGTGGCGTCCCATGCCGATCAGGTCTGGACCGTCAGCTTCGCCGGCCAGGGTCGGGTCAACAAGATCGCCGTCAATACGATCGAGCCCTTGACCATCAACGTCGGCGGACCGGCTCTGACCGCGGCCGGAACCCTAAGCGTCGGCGGCGGCCGCGCCGTGATCCAGGCCCGGCAGGAGGGCGAAAACATCAGCGCCGACGCGCGCCTGACCGGCGTCGACGTCAGCGTCATTTCGCAGGACCTGGCGGGCCGTTTCGACGCCCAGCTCACCGCGACCGGCAGAGGCAAGACCCTGTCCGGCCAGCTCGACGCCAATCTGCAGAACATGCGCAGCCGGGACGGGCCGACCAATTCGGCGATCAACGGCGTCCTGAAGGCTCAGCTGGCCGGCGACAGTCTGAGAGTGGACGTTCAGGCCGCAAACCAGGCGGGACTTCGCTCCACCGCCAGCGCCGTTCTGCCAGCCGAAGCCACGGCCTCGCCATTCTGGATCGCGATCAACCGCACCAAGCCCATCGCGGGCAGCTTCGATATCGATGGCGAGCTGCAGCCGATCTGGGACCTGTTCTTCGGCGGCGCCCGCACCCTGGGCGGGCGGCTGGTGGCGAAGGGAACGCTGTCAGGAACGCTCAAGGACCCGCAGGTTTCCGGCCAGGCCAATCTGACCGACGGCAAACTGGAGGATTTCGCCACCGGCCTGAAGCTGCGCAACGTGACAATGGCCGCCGACCTGCAGCGCAACGCCATCACGGTCAGCAACTTCGCCGGCCAGGACCAGCGCAACGGCACGCTCAGCGGGCGCGGCCGGGTCAGCCTGGAGGCCGGCGGCGATTCTTCCTTCACCCTGCACGCCCAGCAGTTCCTGCTGCTCGACAACGACATCGCCCATGCCCAGGCCAGCGGCGATGTGACCGTGACCCGCGCCGCCGACGGCAAGGCGGCGCTGACCGGGGCCCTGACCATCGACCGCGCCGATGTCGCCGCCGATCCGCCAACGCCGTCCGGCGTGGTGCCCATGGACGTCATCGAGATCAATGTACCGCCCGAGCGGTCCGACATCTTCGATGCCCCGCGCAGCCGGGGCCCCTCGGTCAGTCTGGACGTCACCCTGAAAGGGCCGCGACGGATTTTCGTGAAGGGCAGGGGATTGACCGTGGAAATGTCGCTCGACGCCCACGTGGGGGGCACCAGCACCCAGCCGCGGCTGACCGGCGAGGCGCGCGTCGTTCAGGGGGAATACGAGTTCGCGGGCAAGCGGTTCGCCTTCGACGACACCGGCGTCGTCTATCTGGGCACATCGGCCGATGCGATCCGGCTCGATCTGTCGGCCACCCGCGATGACCCGACTCTGACGGCGGTGGTCAAGATCAAGGGCACGGCCGCCAAGCCGGAAATCACCCTCAGCTCGACGCCCAGCCTGCCCAATGACGAGGTGCTGGCCCAGGTGCTGTTCGGGCGCTCTGCCGCCCAGCTGTCGCCGGTCGAGGCCGCCCAGCTGGCCTCCAGCCTGGCCGCCCTGGCCACCGGCGGCGGCTTTGACGTGATCGGCGGTCTGCGCGAGTTCGTAAAGCTGGACCGGCTGGCCTTCGGCGGCGGCGACGCCCAGAGCGGCCTGACCGTCTCCGGCGGCAAATATGTCTCCGACAACGTTTATCTGGAACTGACCGGCGGCGGCCGCGACGGCGGCGCGGCCCAGGTCGAGTGGCGCGTGCGCCGGAACTTGTCCGTCGTCTCCCGCGTCAGCGGCGCAGGGGACACCCGCCTGTCGATCCGCTGGAAGCAGGACTACGGAAAGAAGCCAAAGACCGCTCCGGCCTCGACGCCGGCGGCAAAGTAGGAAAAATGGGGACATGTACACATTTCCGCACACACGCCAGTTTGAAGACCGGAAATGTGTACATGTCCCCATCTTCCATATCCCTTAGGGGCCAGTATACATTGTGTGAATTTCAGACCGCGAAAATCTATCCGTGCCGTCGAAATATAGTGTCAAAACAACACCGGATCGGTCTCCGGTTCCAATAACGACATCAAATCGTTTTCTTTTGTCGTCCCACTCGTAATTTTTCCATTCGTGTTTATAAAAAAATTTTGTACAATCTTGTTTTGTTTCTCCAACTATCAATTCCGAATTAACTATATTTAGTACGTTATCCGCCGTTGATTTGGTGGTCGTGATTTCTGATACACATGATGATGTAGATAGTAAAATAGAGAATAGTATTGAGATGATTGCAGCTGACCATAAGATCACGTGACCGGTTTTCCGATTCAATAGATGATCATTCATGATTGTTGCTCCATTTTCCGACCACCCCCTCACCCCCCGTCCGACAGCCCCAGCACCCGCTTGCTGACGATGTTTTTCTGCACCTCGGTCGAGCCGCCCAGGATGGTGAAGGCGCGGCGGTAGAGGTAGCCGGCGGTGGCTGACTCGGCCTGTGGCGCCAGGTTCGAGAAGGAGCGCGGCGGGCTGGCGCCCTGGTTGTCGAAGTCGAAGGGCAGGGCCTGCATCCCCAGCATGTCCATGGCGAAGGCGGCGATGTCCTGATTGAGTTCGGTGCCGGCGATCTTGATCATCGAGACGTCATCGCCCGGCGATCCGCCTTCCAGCAGCTGGGCCAGTGACCGCTTCACCCAGCCTTCCAGCGCCAGCAGCCGGATCTTCAGATCGCTCAGCCGGGCCAGGACCAGAGGATCGTCGGATGGCCGCTCGCCGCCCGCCGCCGGCATGGCGATAATGTTCCCGGCCTGCGCCAGGGCGTGTTTGATCCCCGGCAGCGACACCACGCCCAGGCGCTCGTGCTTGAGCAGGAACTTGGCGTAGGTCCAGCCGCGACCCTCTTCGCCGATGCGATTAGCGATCGGCACGCGCACGTTCTCGAAGAACACCTCGTTGAAGCCGTGGTGGCCGTCGGAGGCGCGGATCGGCCGCACCGTGATCCCCGGCGTCTTCATATCGACCAGCAGGAAGGTGATGCCGGCCTGGCGCGTCGATTCCTTGCTGGTGCGGACCAGCATGAACATCCAGTCGGCCCAGTGGGCCAGCGAGGTCCAGATCTTCTGGCCGTTGACCACGTAGTCGTCGCCGTCGAGCTCGGCGCGGGTGGACAATGAGGCCAGATCGCTGCCGGCGCCGGGCTCGGAATAGCCCTGGCACCA
>CAZJBC010000100.1:1600-9523 GCA_964543805.1 uncultured Brevundimonas sp. | reverse complement strand
GCGGGCGCGGTGGTCTTGGCGGCGGTCGCGGGGCCGGCGGCGGCGGCGGCGGCGGCGGCGGCGGCGGCCGAGGAACGCCTGGCGTCACCGGCGGCTAGAGCGGACAACCGGTATCTATTTCGCCGAATGGCGCTCTGGACTAGGGCTTGATGATGTTCTGCTTTCCGTGCGCGACAGTCAGGGCGATATTCGTGCCAGTGCGTTTCGTGGCCGCATCGAGACCGGAGTAGATTCGCACGCCCGGATTGGTCTGATCGTCCATGAAGGCCACGCCCGATCCGTCCTGGTTGGCGCCGAACTCGGTGCGGATCTGGCCCCGCGCGTCCCACATGCGGAAGGTCACTTCGCCGCCGGCGTCGGCCTTCAGCTGGCCGCGCAGCTTGCCGGAGGAATCCACCAGTTCGATCAGCTGGGCGCGCACCACCGGCTGGACCGGATCGTCCGCCTGGGCGCGGGAGACCGCCAGGCCGGCGAGCAGGATAAAATTCGTGACGGTCAGGGCGATGACCAGGCGGCTGGCTTTCATGGGACGACTCCTTTTCAGGCGTCCAGCATGGCCTCGGCGTGTGACAGTGTCTTGACAGTCGCCCGCCGGGTCAGGCCCGGGCCGGGCCGACTGTCACCGAGCCCCGGCGATGCAGCTTGCCCCACACCTGGCCCAGCCCGCCGGCCGCGCGCGCCAGCGCCCGCCACACGACGATGTACATGATCTGGCGATAGACCAGCTTCTGGGTCGGCAGCAGCAGCAGCTGCCGCCGGTCGGCGCGATCGAGTCCATAGGCGACCCAGCCGGCCGCGACCTCGACCACCAGAAACGCCACATAGACCGCGACGATCAGCCAGATCACCGAGTCGGGCGCCAGGTTGACGTCCGAGTGCTGCAGGGTGGCGATCCACTTCAGCAGGCGTGAGCCCAAGGCCAGCAGGAGCTGCACATCGATCAGCGGCGCCAGGATCTGGCCGGCGATCTGGAACAGCCACAGGCTGGGCAGGGCCAGGCGGCCGAACCAGCCGTAGTGGAAGGTGGCGCGCCGGTGCTTCCACAAACATTGCAGCGTGCCATAGGTCCAGCGGAACCGCTGACGCAGCAGCCCGCGAAAGGTGTCCGGCGCTTCGGTATGGGCGATGGCCGCCGGCTCGGAGACAATGCGCCAGCCTGCCTGGCGCACCCGCCAGGTCAGGTCCATGTCCTCGGCCAGGGTGTCCGAGCTGTAGCCGCCGACCTGGGTCAGGGTCTCGCGCCGCCAGGCGCCGATCGCGCCGGGCACCACCGTGATGGCGTTCAGCCGCGACAGGGCGCGCCGGTCGATGTTCTGGGATGTGACGTATTCGATCGACTGCCACCAGGTGACCAGGTTGTGGGCGTTGCCGACCCGCACATTGCCGGCGACCGCGCCTACGGCAGGGTCGGCGAACCAGTCGGCCAGCAGGGCCAGGGCGTCCGGCGCCAGCTGGGTGTCGGCGTCAACCCCAACCACCACCGGCGCCGTGGCGATGGTCAGGGCCAGATTAAGGGCCGAGGCCTTGCCGCCGTTCGGCTTGGCCAGAACCTCGACCCGCGCCACCCCGGCAAAGGCCTGGCGCACAATATCGCCGGTGCCGTCGCTCGAGCCGTCGTCAACGACGATCACGTGAACATCGACGCCCTGCGACGCCAGCAGGCTTTCCACCGTGCGCACGATCACCGGCGCTTCGTTGAAAGCGGCGACCAGCACATCCACACGCCGCCCGGCGCCGCCAGCATAGGGGGGCGCCCGCTCCCGGCGGCCCGAGGCCACGCCGATCATCAGGGCGATACGCGTCAAGCCCAGAGCGATGGCGATGGAGAAGGCCCAGAACATGAAGGCCTTGGCGCCCCTGGAAAAGGCGAAGACGGCGCTGTCGAGTTCAACGGCCCGAAGCTGCGACGGCGGCAGCGCAGGCATGGTGACATTGCGCTCTTCCCCCACCAGCTCACCGATGGTGACGAACCGGTAGCCCTGGGCCTGCAAGGTGGTGATGATCGGATCGAGGGCGGCGACGGTGGCGGACCGGTCGCCGCCCGCGTCGTGCAGCAGGATCGCGTGGCCCTTGCCGATCTGTTGAAGCACCGACTGGACGATTTCGTTCGGCGTCAGCTTGTGTTCCGATCCGTCCGGGCCTTTGCGCTGCAACAGCCAGTCCTTGGAATCGATGGATTCGCCGGCCGTCGCGTAGCCCATCTCGCCCGCCACCGCGACCGGCATGATTTCGCCGTAGGTGTTGGGCTCGGAGTCGGCGTTGAAGGGCGGGCGAAACAGGGTGGTCTGGCGACCCAGGATGGATTCCAGCACTCGCTCGCAGGCCGAAAGCTCGAGCCGCACGCGATCCTCGGTGACCCGGGTCATGTTGGGGTGGGTGAAGGAGTGGTTGCCGATTTCATGGCCGGCGGCGAAGACCTGCCGCACCAGGTCGGGGTGGTCGACCGCGCTCTGGCCGATCATGAAGAAGGTGGCGTGAACGCCGCGCCGCTTGAGCACCGCCAGAATCTTCGGCGTCCATACCGGGTCGGGTCCGTCGTCGAAGGTGATAGCCACGGTCTTGGCCGGCGCGCCCCGGCGGCGGATCACCCAGCCGGACGCATAGGCGGTGTAGCTCTCGTCATTGATCAGTCCGGTGGCCGGGTCGCGTTCGATGGTGCGCGAGCCGGTGGCCGGCCGCGACAGAACCCGCAGCAGCTCGCCGTCGCCGGTGAATTGCACGGGCTGGGCGGCAGTGACGGAGTGAAGGTCCGGATTGGCGACAGCCCTGCGCCCGAACGCCGTCCAGCTGGTCGGGTCCTCCTGCCCCAGCGACCACAGGGCCGCGCCACGCGCGTGATAGGCCCGCGCCAGCGTCAGGCCGTTGGCCACCGAGCTGGCGTCCTGGAACCAGACCTCGTGGTAGGCCCCGTCGTCGTCCATGTAGCCAAAGGTCGGCTCCAGGGCCTGGTTATCGAAGTCGATCACCGCCTCGGGCTTTTCGCCGTCGCGATAGCCCTGAGCCAGGGCCAGGGCGTCGGCATTGGTGACCGCCTCGGCGGCGTTGACGCCGGCCTTCCAGTCATAGCCGAAGCCGCCAACGCCCAGCACCAGCTTGCCCGGCGGCATCAGACCGGCGAACCGGCTCAGGGCCTGGTTGACGAACTTAGCCGAGGCGATCGGTCCCGGCGCGTCGGTGCGGCTGTGCTCGTCGTAGGCCATCACCACGCCGTAGTCGGCATAGGCGATCAGGCGCCGGGCCGCCGGCGTCGGCATGCTGACCTCGAAGGTGATCGATATCTCTTTGCCCTGGGCGTGCAGGGCCCTGGCCAGCCGCTCGAACCAGGAAGCCAGGTGGTCAAACTGGCGAGGCGTGAGCAGTTCGAAGTCGATCTGCAGGCCGTCGTACTCGTTGACCTTTACAAACTGCGCCAGGCTGTCGATCACCGCCTGACCGGCCGTCGGGCTGTCCAGCATGGCGCCGACCCGCGCCGGGTCGAATTCCTCGCGGCTGGCGTTCGACAGGATCGGCACGATCCGCACGCCGTTGGCGTGGGCCAGATTGACCATGGGAATGGTCGAAGGATTGATGTCCGGCCGCCAGTCGTCGGTGATCACCGATCCGCCGTCGGGCGCCAGCGTCAGCCACACCGGATAGATATGGGTCAGGTCCGCCGCGTGGGCGCGAAAGGAATCCATCGCATCGTCCTGCCAGGGCGCGAAATAGGCGCCGGCGATCTGATCGGACTGCACCAGGGGGCGGCGGCTGTAGGCGCTCTCGTCCTTGGTGATGCGGGCGAACAGCTGCTTTTCGGCCGCCGCGATCCGGGGCCGGGAAGCAAAGCTGGAGGCGCTGGCCCGGCCGGCCCGGGCCTGGGTCAGGTGCGGCGCCCACAGGATGGTGGCGATGAACCCGGCCAGAACCACCACCGCCAGTCCCGCGACCACGGCCGCCGCCAGCCGCATGGTGCGGGCCCGGCGGCCGGTGGAGTCAAAAAAGACGGGGTGGGACTGCGGCAAACGGCTCAGCTCAATTCGGCGCGCTGCGAAAGGTGCAACCGGGGCGGACGCACGCTCTTCGACCCCTAGGCCGATTCACTCAGCCCGAGGCTGAATTTATGTCATTTTTGAAAAATTCTCAGGCGACATGACGCCGCTCTTAAACCGATCCGCAACCTCTGGCGCGTTAACCTCAAGCCCTGTCCCGCCGGAAGGGTTGCGCCCAGTGGAAATCGAAGTCGTCCGTCCCAGCGAGCTGACCGCCGAACAGATCGGTCAGTGGACGCGCCTTCAGACCATGGGCGAAGCGTTAGGCAGCCCCTTCCTGTCGCCCCACTGGCCGCGCGCGGTTCAGGCCGCCCAGTGGCCGGACCAGGACACCATCCGCGTCGCCATCCTGCGCAAAGGCCGCCAGACGCGCGGCTTTTTCCCCGCCCGGGTCAAGGGTGGCGTCGGCATGGCGGCGGGCTCGCCGATGTGCGACTACCAGGGCCTGATCGCCGAACCCGGCCTGGCCGTCGATGTGCGGCAGATCCTTGGCGCGCTTGGGCTGGACCGTTATGATTTCTGCCACATGCCGGCCAGCCAGACGGCCTTTGAGGGACATGTGCGCGGCCTGACGCCCTCGTGGATTTCGCGACTGCCCTTCGGCTACGACGCTTACGCCCACGACAAGTGCGCCGAGTCCGGCATTCTGAAGGACCTGGACAAGCGCCGCCGCAAGGCAGAGCGCGAGATGGGCAAGGTGACCTTCACGGCCCTGTCCCGCTCGCACGGCGATTTCGAAAAGATGCTGGAATGGAAGCGCGAGAAATACCGCGAAACCGGCCAGACCGACATCTTCGCCGCCGGCTGGACCCAGCGGCTGATGGAAGAACTGTTCGCCAGCCGCGACCCCGATTTCGGCGGCGCCCTGTTTACCCTGCACATCGACGACAAACTGGCCGCCGCCCAGTTCCACCTGCGCGGCGCCGATGTGATCCACGCCTGGATCATCGCCCACGATGAAACCCACGAGCGCGTCTCGCCCGGCCTCTTGCTGTTCCAGGACATCATGCGTTGGATGGACGATACGCCGTTCACCTCCATCGACTACGGGCCGGGCGACTACCGGTTCAAGCGCCAGCTGGCCAATGCCGAATGTCTGGTGGGCCACGGATTCATCGGCCGGCCCAGCGCCCAGGCCTTCCTGCGCGGCGCCGCCTACGGCATCCGCGAAGCCGCCGAACGCCTACCGCTCGGCAAGGTGTCCGACCTGCCCGGCAAGGCCATGCGCCGCATGGATCTGATGCGGGGGCTGCGCTAGCGCTTCGACCTGAAGGTCTGAGGTCAAAATAGGCTTATCTATTTGATATTGAAGACGATATTTGCCGTTCGACAACGGATTCCGTCGACCATCCAGCTGTTGCCGCTGCGGGTCATGTGGTATTCGCCCATGACGCCCTGGTCGCTCACCTGGGGATCGGGCTTCCACCGATAGGAAACAACGGCCGCCGTGGCGGTCTGGCTCTCGGTGCGGAAAAGATAGTCCGTCCCGTCTTGCGAGCACGAAATCGGATCGACCAGCCAGGCGCAGTAGCCGTCGGCATGGGCGCGGGTCCCACATTTTTGCAGCACGATGGCGTCGTACTGGCGGGACATGTCCGCCAGCAAGGCCTTGGTCAGGACGGACCGATAGTCGACGTTTTCGATGCCCAGGGTTCCCGGGCGGAACAGGTTGCGGGTGACGTTGCCGTCATGGGCGTTCAGGTCCAGCACATGCTTCAGCGCCATCTCCGCCGGCGTTTCAGCCGGATGGTAGCCGTCCTGCGCGATCGCGGCAGGGACGCATGCCAGCGAGACAAGAATCACCAGGGCTGCGGCCGCCTTACCCAGCCGCTTGAGTCCAACAGTCGCCATGAGCTTCCCCTTCGCCGTCATCAATGCCGCTGCAGCGCGGCGATACGGCCACGCGAACGCGCGCGTCGGTCCGCCATTTGATGACGCCATCGCAGATTAGGGGCGAGCGGGTAAGGGCCAAATTCGAGAACCCGGCGTTCATTGGCGCCGTCAAAACGAACGCCGGCGGTTTGCCTTCCGCCGAAAGCGCTATAGTTTGCGCGACTTTTTGCGACCGGTAATTCCAAAATGACCCTGACCTTCGCCGATATCCAGGCCGCCGCCGCGCGGCTCAAAGGACACGTCGAGCGCACCCCGCTGCGCCATTCGGTGACTCTGTCGCAGATCACGGGCGCGCAGGTGTGGGTGAAGTTCGAGAACCTGCAGTTCACCGCCGCCTACAAGGAACGCGGGGCGCTGAACAAGCTGCTCCTGCTCACGCCGCAAGAACGCGCCCGCGGGGTCATCGCCGCCAGCGCCGGCAACCACAGCCAGGGCCTTGCCTATCACGCCGCGCGTTTGGGCGTGCCGGTGACCATCGTCATGCCGAAATCGACGCCCTTCACCAAGGTGCAGCACACCCGCGACTACGGCGCCGAAGTGGTGCTGGAGGGCGATTCCTACGACGAGGCCTATGGCCATGCGCTCGCCCTCAAACAGCTACGCGGCCTGGTTCTGGTCCATCCCTTCGACGACTACGACGTCATGGCAGGCCAGGGCACGGTGGCGTTGGAAATGCTGGAAGATGCGCCGGACCTGGAGATCCTGTCGGTGCCGATCGGCGGCGGCGGGCTGGTCGCGGGCATGGCCACGGCGGCCAAGCACATGAACCCGGCGATCCGCATCATCGGCGTCGAGCCGTCCATGTACCCGTCCTTCCTGGCGCGGATGAAGGGCATTGAGTCGAAAGTCGGCGGCCTGACCGTCGCCGAGGGCATCGCGGTCAAGACCGTGGGCGAACTGACCTTCGCGACCGCCGCGCCGCTGATCGAAGAAGTGCTGCTGGTCGACGAGCCTTATCTCGAGCGGGGCGTCGCCCTCTACTGCAATGTCGAAAAGACTATCGCCGAGGGCGCGGGCGCAGCCTCGCTGGCCGCCCTGCTGCAATACCCGGACAAGTTCCGCGGCAAGAAGGTCGGGCTGATCCTGTCCGGCGGCAACATCGACACCCGCCTTCTGGCCTCGGTCCTGACCCGCGAGCTGGTGCGCGACCAGCGGCTGGTCTCGCTGCGCATCGTCGGCGACGACCGGCCCGGCCTGCTGGCCAAGACCAGCGAGCTCATCGGCCGCATGGGCGCCAACATCATCGAGGTGGCCCACAACCGCCTGGCCCTGGATGTACCCGCCAAAGGCGCCGAATTCGACATCATGATCGAAACCCGCGATGCGAAACACACCCAGGAAATCATCGACGCCCTGCGTGAAGCAGGCTATCCGCCCAGACCTGTTTAGGGGAGTTTCCATGCGCCGCATCCTGATCGCCACAGCCGCCGTTCTGCTGGCCGCAAGCCCGCTCGCCGCCTGCAAGAAGGCCGGCGGCGCCGACACTGGCCCGGCCGCCCTGGCCAAGGCCGAAACCTCCGCCAAGGCCTGGATGGCCAACAACGCCAAACAGCCCGGCGTCGTCTCCCTGCCCAGCGGCCTGCAGTACAAGGTCCTGGCCTCGGGTCCGGCGACCGGCGCCCATCCACGCCCACAGGACCAGATCAAGATCCAGTACGAGGGCAAGCTGACTACCGGCCTGGTGTTCGATTCCAGCATGGAAGAAGGCGTGCCGCGCGTGTTCCGCCTGGGCGACCTGATCCCCGGCTGGATCGCAGGCATCCAGCTGATGCGGCCGGGCGACGACTGGATCCTATATCTGCCGCCCGAGCTGGGCTATGGCCCCGATCCGTCGTCCCACGGCGGCGATCAGATCCCGCCGAATGCGGTGCTGATCTTCCGCATCCAGTTGCTGGATTCCCTGCCCGGCATCGAGGCTTCACCCGCTCCGTCGCCGGCGTCTGCGCCCATTGCCGCTCCCAAATAAGCGCGATACGCTGAAGCCGGGGACGTAAATTGGCTCGCA
>CAZJBC010000100.1:0-1590 GCA_964543805.1 uncultured Brevundimonas sp. | reverse complement strand
CACCGCAACGCAGCTGGCCGCTGCGACGCCGGCCCCCGTTCCGGCGCCGCCGCCGACTGCGCCCCCGCCCGCCACGGTGCAGATTCCCGATTTTGACGCGCTCGACACCAACCACGACGGGCGAGTGACCAAGGAAGAGTTCCTCGCCGGCCTTCCCGCCAGTGAGAAGCACATTGGCGAAAGGGTCTTTGCGGCGCGCGACGCCAACAAGGACGGGGTGCTGACCCGCGACGAAATGCCCGCCCCCGCCAAGCCCTGACACGGTCTGACCACACCAGGAATGGCGGTTGAGAAATATAGCGGCAATACACGTAAATTAGTCGAGTCCCGTGGGACGTAGAATTCCTGTGTGCTGAACACAATCAACGAAGTCATCTGGGAGAATATCGAATGCGTAATTCAACTCTGCTCGTAGCGGCTGTCGCCGCTGCGGCTCTGGCCGCTGGCGCGGCTCTGGCGCAACCGCCCGCGGGCGGCGGCGCCCCCGGCGGCGGCGCTCCTGGCGGCGGCCGTGGCGGCCCGCCCCCGACGGCGGAAGCCTTCGCGGCGGCCGACACCAACCATGACGGCAAACTGGACCTGGCCGAATACACCAAGTCCCTGCCGGAAGCGCGTCAGGCCAATGCGGCCATGGCGTTCATGCGCCGTGACACCAACATGGACGGCTTCCTGTCGAAAGACGAGTTCCTCGCCGCGCCGGCTGGCCGTGGCGGCGGCGGCGGCGGTGGCGGCGGCGGCGCGCCGGCCCCCAAGGGCTAAGCCGAACTGATACCGTAACGACGGAAATGGCGTCATCGCTTGCGGTGACGCCATTTTCTTGTCCGCCGACCAACGCTCGGTTGCAGCCTTTCGGAAATTTGCGGGACGAAATATCGCCGCAATAGAGGCCGATTACTCGCGCTTCGTGGGACGTTTACGATGTGCCATCGGCACAGACCTAAAATCATTCTGGGAGATCTATCGAATGCGCTTTGCAACCCTCATCCTGACGGCGACCGCGGCTGCGGCCCTGGCCGGCGCGGCCTTCGCTCAACCGCCCGCGGGCGGCCCCGGCGGCGGCGGCGGCGGACGTGGTCCGGCTCAAACGCCGGAACAACGCGCGGCGGCGTTCGACGCGGCCGACACCAACCATGATGGCAAGCTCGACAAGGCCGAGTTCGCCAAGACCCTGCCGGAACAGGCGGCTCAAATGGCCGACATGCTGTTCATGCGCCGTGACACCAATATGGACGGCTTCATCTCGAAGGACGAGTTCCTGGCGGGTGGCGGCGGCCGTGGCGGCGGCGGCGGTCGCGGCGGTCCTCCGCCCGCGCCGGCCGGCTGATAGCCGACCAACTTCGTAGAGCTTAAGGAAACGGCCGGAGCAGTGATGCTCCGGCCGTTTTTTCATCGTCATCCAGGCTTTGGCCTCGCCTCGCTGCGTTGTCTCCGGGGTGTCGCTAGATCCGCTCCAGGATCACCGCGATGCCCTGGCCGACGCCGATGCACATGGTGCAAAGCGCATAGCGCCCGCCGGTGCGGCAAAGCTCTTCCACCGCCGTCATGGCCAGGCGCGCCCCGGAGGCGCCGAGGGGGTGGCCCAGAGCGATG
>CAZJBC010000099.1:7778-9538 GCA_964543805.1 uncultured Brevundimonas sp. | reverse complement strand
CCTGTCCGCCCGCGGCCACATCGGCGCTGCGGAAATCATGGGCTACCGGCAAGTTCAGGCCCTTGGCCAGGAGGCCGGCGTCCCCCAGCTGCACCGTGCGGCCAACCTCGCCGCCCTGGGGACGCTCGTGCAGCACCGTCTGGCCGTGGAAGCCGACTAGATCCAGGCTGCTGGCCTTGATCCCCGCCGAATGCATGAACTCGCGCGCCGCGACCAGATGCTCCTGGGCCACCGCCCACGACGCCGCGGCGAAGGACGAGGGCCGCCGGGTCCCGCGCTCCCAGGTCTTTGCGTCCTCGGTGGCGCGCATGACCGCAGCCCGGGTCGCATCGCTCAGCTTGCGCTCGCCGCAGGGGCCGAAAGCGGTGATCGAGCGGCCGTCGGTCTCCAGCACGGCCATGTCGACCGCGTCCAGCGAGGTGCCGCTCATGAATCCCAGGACCTTCATGTCAGCTTGACTGCCATAGGGCGCATCCCGTAGCTAGCGGCCATGAACGCGATCCCGGCCCACGTCCGCCGCTATTATTACCGCCCGCACAGTTAAGCGCGCGGCCGCGATCCCCTGCCGCAACTCTGGCGGCGGAACAATCATCTGATGCTCTGCGGCCCTCATCTGCTAGAGAAGACCGCATCATGACGAAGTTCAAATCCGACTTTCTGAAAACGCTGCACGACCGCGGCTATATCCACCAGATCACCCATCCGGACGAGCTGGATGCGGCGGCGACCGGCGGCATGGTGACGGCCTATATCGGGTTTGACGCCACCGCCTCGTCCCTGCATGTCGGCAGCCTGATCCAGATCATGATGCTGCGCCGGCTACAGCAGGCCGGCCACAAGCCGATCGTCATCATGGGCGGCGGCACCACCAAAGTCGGCGATCCATCCGGCAAGGACGAGAGCCGCCAGCTGCTGGACGATGCGGCGATCCAGGGCAACATCGCCTCAATCCGCACCGTGTTCGAAAAGTTTCTGAGTTTCGGCAACAAGCCCACCGACGCCATCATGGTCGACAATGACGAGTGGCTGTCGAAGCTGGGCTACATCGACTTCCTGCGCGACTACGGCGTGCACTTCACGGTCAACCGCATGCTGGCCTTCGATTCCGTCAAGCTGCGGCTCGATCGCGAACAGCCGCTGACCTTCATCGAATTCAACTACATGCTGATGCAGGCGGTCGACTTTCTGGAGCTCGAGCGGCGTTATGGCTGCACCCTGCAGATGGGCGGCTCGGACCAGTGGGGCAATATCCTCAACGGCGTCGAACTGATCCGGCGCGTTGATCAGAAACCCGCCTTCGGCCTGACCACGCCCCTGCTCGCCACGTCTTCGGGCGCCAAGATGGGCAAGACGGCGCAGGGCGCAGTGTGGCTCAACGCCGACCGCCTGAGCCCTTACGACTACTGGCAGTTCTGGCGCAACACCGAGGACGGCGATGTCGGCCGGTTCCTGCGGCTGTTCACCGACCTGCCCCTGGACGAGATCGCCCGACTGGAAGCTCTGGAAGGCGCCGGGATCAACGAGGCCAAGAAGGTGCTGGCCGATCAGGCGACCACCATGCTGCACGGCGCGGGCGCGGCGAAGACCGCCCGCGATGCGGCCGAAAAGGCCTTCGAACAGGGCGGCCTGTCATCCGACCTGCCGACCGTCGAAATCCACAAGGGCGAGATCGCCGCCGGAATGCCCCTGGCGACCCTGGCCATGCGGGCCGGCCTGGCCTCATCCGGCGGCGAGGCGCGCAGGCTCGCCGGCGAGGCACT
>CAZJBC010000099.1:0-7768 GCA_964543805.1 uncultured Brevundimonas sp. | reverse complement strand
CGGCTCAACGACGTGCAGGAAATGGACGGCGGGCGAGTGATCTCGATGGCCGACGTCGGACCCGACGGGGTGTTCAAACTGGCCGCCGGCCGCAAGAAGATCGTGCTGGTTAAGCCGGTTTGAACTTCAGCGCATAGCCGTTGTTGCAGTAGCGCAGGCCGGTGGGACGCGGGCCGTCGTCAAAGACGTGGCCCATGTGGCCCAGGCACCGGGCGCAGTGGTATTCCGTGCGATCTTCGCCGACCAACTGGTGATCGTCCTTGTGGCCGATGTTCTGCTTCATTACGTCGTAGAAGCTGGGCCAGCCGTCGTGCTCGAATTTCCAGTCTGACTTGAACAGCGGCAGGTCGCAGCCGATGCAGCTGTAGGTTCCCTTGCGATGCTCGTTGTTGAACGGGCCAGTGTTGGGCAGTTCGGTGTCTTCGTGCCGCAGAATGCCATAGGACTGGCCGGGCAGCTTGGCGCGCCACTGGGCGTCGGTGAATTTGCGCTCCGGCGCATTGGCGAAGGCCGCCTCATTGGGATCAGCGGCCGCCATGGCCACTCGCGCCCCGCAGGCCGACAGGCCGACGAGGGCGACGCCGCCCAGCAGGATGTTGCGACGGTCGGTGATGATCGGCTTCATGGTCATGCCTTCTTGTATGCGAGGATTGGGGCAAAAATTACGCAAGGCCAGCTGAATAGCAAGTGAACTAAAGCCCCGCGCCCTCATCCAGACCGAGCATCAGATTGAGGTTTTGCACCGCCGCCCCGCCCGCGCCTTTGCCCAGGTTGTCGAGCTGGGCGGTGAGCATGACCTGATCGTCGTTGCCGAACACGAACAGGCGCATGCGGTTGGTGTGGTTCAGGGCTTGCGGCTCAAGGGTCTTCAGGCTCGCCGCCTCGTCCAGCGAGGCGACTTCGACGAACCGCTCGCCGGCGTAAGCGTGGGCCAGCGCCGCGTGCAGATCGCCCTTCTGCGGCCGGCCGGCCAGGGCGTGCAGCGGCAGGGGAATGTTGACCAGCATCCCTTGCGCGTAACGGCCCACGGCTGGCGAAAAGACGGGACTGAAGGAAAGGCCCGCGTGAACCCTGATCTCCGGAACATGCTTGTGCTCCAGCCCCATCGCATAGAGCCGGTAAGGCGTTTCCACATAGTTGGGCGCGGTCTTTTCCTCGAACTCGGCGATCATGGACTTGCCGCCACCGGAATAGCCGGAGACGGCGTTGATGGTCAGCGCCGCGTCGGCCGCCAGCAGGCCGGCGTGAATCAGGGGCGCCAACAGGGCGATCGCGCCGGTGGAATAGCAGCCCGGGTTGGATACCCGCTTCGAGGCCGCGATCGCCTGCCTCTGGCCGGGCGCAAATTCCGGAAAGCCATAGTCCCACCCCGGCGCGACCCGGTGGGCGGTCGACGGATCGATGATCTTGACCTCCGGATTGTCGATCAGGCCCACGGCCTCGCGCGCCGCATCATCCGGCAGACACAGGATGACCACATCGGCGGCGTTCAGCAGCTCGGCCCGCGCGCCCGCATCCTTGCGCTTGTCAGGATCGATGGACAGCACGGTAATGTCCGCGCGGCCGGCCAGGCGCTGACGGATCGAAAGACCCGTCGTGCCCGCTTCGCCGTCGATGAACACCCGCGCGGTCATATCCGCCTCCCAAGGTTACAGAGGGGTGCGGCCTTAAGGCTTTTGGCGGGCGGGCGCAATCGCCGGCGCCGCCTGAGCCGCCACATACCGGTCAAGCGCCATCTGGTTGCCGGCTGCGGACCAATGTCCGTCGCACGTCAGGAACCAGGGGGTATAGCCTTTGTTGAGATAGTCCATGTTCTCGGCGCCGGTCGGGTCGAGCGCCAGGTCGAGGAACCGTGCATTGTGGCTGGCGGCGATGGATTGCAGGCCCTTGTACCAATCCAGCTGCTTGTAGGCCCAGCCCTTGCCGCGAATCTGGCGGATGTCGCCCTGGTCGGGAATGATAACAATCGTCTTCTTGTCGGCCGGGTCGACCTGATCGAACAGCAGGTTCACATAGTGAGCGGCTCCGGCCACGGCGACCGGATCGCCGGTGTAATAGCCGTCGCCGGTCGAGGGACCTTTCGGCGCGGCATGGGCGTCCTTCAGCAGATAGACGCTGCGTACGACGTTGCCGAAATAGGTGTAGGCGATGAGGAAGGTCCTGATCTTGTCATAGAACCCCTTGGGCCGCTCCGACGGGAACCGGTCCGACGGCTTTGAGCCAGGCGGATAGACGATGCTGTAACCGCCGTCGGCGGCCTGCGTGAAATAGGGCCGGTAGCGATTGTTGAATGTGCCGGCGCCCCGGTAATCGTTATCCTTGAAATCGTTGCCCGGCAGGAAGAACAGCACAACCTCGTCGTGGGGGATCTTTTTCACCAGGTCCCGGTAGAGAATGTATTCCTGCAAAGGTCCAAAATTGCCGGCCGAGCCGAAGTTCAGGCCCTGCTTGCCGTAGGCCGCCTTCAGACCGTGGGCGAAGGTCGCCTCGAGCGGAACGCCCAGGCCCTCGACCATGCTGTCGCCCAGGACGGCGACATTGCCGGAAGGCATGGCAGCTGTGTAGTCGATGTCGTCGCGGGCGCCGACATTGTTGGAACGGTACTTGACGTCGAAGCAGGAAGCCTTGGCCTCGTCATGGGCGTTGGGCTTGTGCCAGCCGCCCCACAATTCCTTTTCGTTGCGCCAGTCCAGGCCGCGCTTGAGATTCCACGAATAGGGCGGATCGTCGTTGACGGCCAGAAGATGCAGTTTTGAAGCGACGAACGAGCCGCCCTCCAGGGCGATCAGGGTGGACAGAACGATCGTGAGTCCGTTCTTAATCCAGCTCATACTTCTGCTCATAATTGACCGACAGCGCTGCGTCCTGGCGGTCCTTATGAAGCAGGCAATTTCCGACAACAAGCATCTCGATGCCCGTGCCCATGAAGCAACGGAAGGCGTCTTCGGGCGAGCCGACGATGGGCTCGCCGCGCACATTGAACGAGGTGTTGACCACCACCGGACAGCCGGTCAGCCGTTTGAACTCGGCGATCAGGGCATGATATCTGGGATTGGTGTCGGCATGAACCGTCTGGATGCGCGATGAATAGTCGACGTGGGTGACGGCCGGGATGTCCGAGCGCGGCACGTTCAGCTTGTCGATGCCGAACAGCGCCTGCTGGGCCGGCGTCATCTTCTTGCGATGCTTCTTGGCGACGTCGGCGACCAGCAGCATGTAAGGGCTGTCGTAATCCAGGTCGAACCAGTCGGTCAGGTCTTCACGCAACACCGAGGGCGCGAAGGGGCGGAAACTTTCCCGGAACTTGACCTTCAGATTGAGGGTCTTTTGCATGGTCTCCGACCGCGGATCGCCCAGGATCGAGCGGCCGCCGAGCGCGCGGGGACCAAACTCCATGCGCCCCTGGAACCAGCCGACCGCCTTGCCGTCGGCCAGACCCTTGGCGGTCTGGCGGATCATCTCGTCTTCGCTCAGCACCTCAAAGCGCGCGCCGGCGCTCGTCAGCCTGGCCTCGATGTCGGCCTGGTTGAAGTCGGGGCCCAGGTAACAACCCTTCATGCCGTCGCGCAGCACCGGGGTGCGGGGGTTTTCCAGCTCGGAATGCCAGGCGCCCAGCGCCGCCCCCAAAGCGCCGCCCGCATCGCCTGCCGCCGGCTGGATCCACACGTCCCTGAAGGCGCCGTCGCGCAGGATCTTGCCATTGGCGACGCAGTTCAGCGCCACGCCGCCGGCCAGGCACAGGTTGGGAATCCCGTATTCGGCCGCCAGCGACCGGGTCATGGTCAGGATGATGTCCTCGATCGCCGCCTGGACCGAGGCGGCGATATCCATGTGAAACTGGGTGAGTGGCTCGGTCTCGGGCTTGCGGACGGGCTGGCCAAACAGCTTTGAGAACTTGGCGTTGGTCATGGTCAGACCGGTCGCGTAATTGAAGTATGACTGGTCCAGACGGAACGAGCCGTCGGGCTTCAGATCGACCAGTTTTTCGAAAATCAGGTGTTTGTATTTCGGCTCGCCGTACGGGGCGAGACCCATGACCTTGTACTCGCCGCTGTTGACCTTGAAGCCGGTGTAATAGGTGAAGGCCGAATAGAGCAGGCCGATCGAATGAGGAAAATGGATTTCCTTGGCGATGGTCAGCGTGGCGCCGTCGCCGATCGCCACCGTGCTGGTCGCCCATTCGCCAACCCCATCGAGGGTCAGCACCACGGCCTTCTCGAATGGCGAGGGATAGAAGGCGCTGGCGGCGTGGCTGAAGTGATGTTCGGAAAACAGCAGTTTGTCGCCGTTGAAGCCCTTGAAGTGGAGCTTCAGCTCCTTGATCAGCACATCCTTCAGGAACAGCTTTTCGCGGATCCAGATCGGAATGGCCATGCCGAAGGATTTCAGCCCATAGGGCGCGCAGGCGACATAGGTTTCGAGCAACCGCTCGAACTTGAGCAGCGGCTTGTCATAGAAGGCGACGTAATCGACATCCTCGAGCGTGATTCCGCCTTCGGCCAGCACATAGTCGATCGCCGACTTCGGAAATCTGGGATCGTGTTTCTTGCGGGTGAAACGCTCTTCCTGGGCGGCGGCCACGACCTGGCCGTCCACCACCAGGGCCGCCGCGCTATCGTGATAGAAGGCGGAAATTCCGAGGATCGCGGCCATTCTAGAACAGGGTGTAGATGAACGGCGCGATGGCGGATCCCTGGCTGAGAACGATCAGGACCCCCAGGGCCAGGAGGGTAATGAGGATCGGGATCAGCCAAAACTTCTTGCGAACTTTCAGATATTTCCAAAGTTCAAGCAGGAGGGACATCGGGCCGCCTAGAATTGGTTTTTCATCGACCCGAGGGGCCTGTCACGAACGATCCAGTAGCTCGTCGCCTGCTTGTCGAACTTGCGCCGCAGGCCGTCCTTGCCGAACAGGCGCATGATCAGTCCGGTGGGCGTAACGGCGAGCAGAAAGAGCAGCCCCATCACGATCGGCGCGACGATACCACCCAGGAAGATCCCCAGCTTGAACCACAGCCGATTGGGGATTTCCAGCACCTTGGGAGCGAACAGGCCCAGCACGCCAAAAACGGCCGCCACACCTACAGACCAAAGCCGGATATGGCCGTGCTTGATCAGCGGGGCGAGCGCCACCAGGACGAACGCCGCCGCCAGGGTAAGCCCGAAGTTGCGCTCAGAGCCGCGCCTGATCTCGACGTAGGCCTGGCTCTCCGACACGCTAGCGCTTGGAGAACTGGAACGAGCGACGAGCCTTTGCCCGGCCGTACTTCTTGCGCTCCACGACGCGACTGTCGCGGGTCAGGAAGCCGTGCGGCTTGAGAAGCGTGCGAAGGCCCGGTTCATAATAGGTGAGCGCCTTGGAAATGCCGTGACGCACCGCGCCGGCCTGGCCCGAAAGGCCCGAGCCCTGGACCGAGACCATGACGTCGAACTGGCCCTGGCGGTCGGTGACCTGGAAGGGCTGGGCGATCATCATGCGTAGCACGGGGCGGGCGAAATAGATTTCCTGATCGCGGCCGTTGATGGTGACCACGCCCTTGCCCGGCTTGATCCACACCTTGGCGATAGCGTTCTTGCGCTTGCCGGTCGCATAGGCGCGGCCCTGAGCGTCGATCTTGGGCTGAGCCGGCGCGATGGCGACCGCGGTGGGGTTCAGTTCGGCCAGGGCGTCCATGCCGGTGGCTTGTTGAGGAGCATCGGACATGACTATTGGCTCCGCGCGTTCTTGGCGTTCATCGACTTGAAGTCGATCACTTCGGGGTTCTGGGCGGCATGAGGATGCTCGGCGCCTGCATAGAGACGCAGGTGGGTCATCTGCTCGCGCGCCAGGGGGCTTTCCTTGGGCAGCATGCGCTCGACGGCCTTTTCCAGGATCCGGGTCGGGAAGCGGCCCGACAGAATGTAGCCGGCCTTGCGTTCCTTGACCCCGCCGGGGAAGCCGGTGTGGTGATAATAGATCTTCTGGTCCAGCTTGCGGCCCGTGAACTTGACCTTGTCGGCGTTGATGACGACGACATAGTCGCCGCAGTCGACGTGCGGGGTGTAGGTTGGCAGATGCTTGCCGCGAAGGCGCATGGCGATGAACGTGGCCAGGCGGCCGACGACGACGCCTTCAGCGTCAACGACGATCCACTTGTGGGTCACATCCGCCGGCTTCAGCGAAGCGGTGGTATGGGTGTTCATGGGACGGGTTCCAGTCGAAACAAGGGCGCGCTGATACAGGCGGCTTTGGCCCAAGTCAATCGCTCAGTGCGCCCGCCAGGCCTTTAAAATCAACCGATTGCGGATGAGGTATCTAGTTACCTACAAACGCCGCGCCCGCCAAGAGAACCACACGGCCGTGCCCAGCAGCAGGGTCGCGGTGATCTGGTGGGCGATGGACAGGCCCAGCGGCGCGATCATGATCAGAGTGGTGATCCCCAGCGCCACCTGGACCATGGCCAGGCCGCCCAGAACAAAGGCCCCGGTCCGCAAAGTGGGTTGCATGTGGCGCGTATTGGCCGCCGTCGCCATAAAGGCCGCCATCAGGATGAAGATCAGATAGCCCACCAGCCGGTGATGCAGCTGAACAGAGCCGGGATTATGCACCAGGGTCTGCCACAGGCTGCCGGCCCAGTAGTGCGACGGAAAGAGCTGACCGCCCATCAGCGGCCAGTCGGTGAAGATCTTGCCGGCGTCATTGGCCGCGACCAGGGCGCCCAGCATGGCCTGGATGAAGATCAGAGCCGTCAGACCCAGCCCGCCCAGGGCGAAGGATCCGGCCGCATCGGCCCTGCCCTTGCCGGCGTTCGCCTCAAAGCCGTTCCAGACCAGACCGGCGAACAGCACCAACGCCAGGCTTAAGTGAACCATCAGCCGCTCGGGTGCGACCGAGGTTCGCCCTTCAAGGCCGCTATAGACCATCCACCAGCCGGCGACGGCTTGCAGTCCCAGCACAAAGGCCATGACAAAACAGCGCCAGATCAGCCGGCGCGGGATCATCCGGCGCACCAGGAAATAGATGAACGGCACGGCGAACACGATGCACACCACCCGCGCCATCAACCGGTGCGCCCATTCCCACCAGAAGATCGACTGGAAGGCATGAAGCGACATGCCGGCGTTCAGCTGGGCGTACTGGGTCGTTCCCCGGTACTTGGCAAATTCCGAGGCCCAGTCGGCCTGGGACATCGGCGGCAGGGCGCCGGAGATCGGCTTCCACTCGGTGATCGACAGGCCGGATTCAGTCAGCCGCGTCGCCCCGCCCACCACGACCATCGCCATGACCAACAACGCCACGCCAAACAGCCACAGGGCGACGGAAGACGATCGGTCGTCCTTGAGAAAGGAAGTCATCTACTGGCCTGCCCGGGCGTTGGCCGCGCGGCCGCGGCTCTTTTGACGTTGACGCATGCTTGGCTTTGGCGGATGCGGGCGCTCAAGAAAACGCACAATCCGGTGAAGGCCTGATCGCCATGCCCATGCGACTGAAAAAGATCATCGGCGCCCTGGCGATCTGCGCCTTTGTACTGCTGTGGGTGGTGCTGACCATCGCCATCTCGGTCTTCGTGCCGAAAAACCTGTTTGCCGAGACCCTGTTCTACGTCGTCATGGGCCTGGGCTGGGCGTTCCCGCTGATGCCGGTGCTCAGGTGGATGGAAAAGAAGAACTAGTTCGGCGCCGCAGGCGAGGACGTCGCCGGCGTCAGTCCTGGCGGCGGCGGGTTAAGGCCATATCCGACCCCCATGATGATAGCCCAGACAACGCCCAGGACGATCACGCTCCGGAC
>CAZJBC010000098.1:0-9541 GCA_964543805.1 uncultured Brevundimonas sp. | reverse complement strand
CCATCAGGTCGATATCCCGGGCGTTTGCGGGATCGCGCGGCGCAGCCCGCCGGATTTCCACCCGGTACCAGTCGGCCGCCGATGGCGCGGTGATGTCGATGGTCCAGGTTTCGGACTCTTTCGTCGGCGTGAAAGTCTTGAAGACGCCCGCGCTCTTGCCCGGGCTCTTGTAGACCAGCACCTTCATCCCGGCCGCGCGCTGGACGCTCACAGTCAGGTGGCCTTTGGCCCCCGGGCGGGCGAAGACCTCGTCGCCGCCGATGGCGGAATGGGCGCCGGCCAGATCGGTGGTCAGGGTCACCGATGGCCCGTTCGAATACCAGGACAGGGTCGTGTGTCCGGCCCTCAGGCCCTCGATGACGCCGCGCTCGTTGCTGGCGGCCGCCAGAACGCTGGTGGTCGGAAGGCTTGGCCCCTGCCAGTCCCAGTATTCGCGGAAGTGGTTGTCGCTGGCCCCAGCGACGCCGAAGCGGAAACCGGCGTTCCAGCGGTTTTCGGCATAGTCGATCTCCTTGTCGACATCGCTCGCGTGGTTCCAGGTCTCGACCAGATCGACGCCCTGGACATTGGCCATGACGTTGGGCGCGAAGGTGGTCTTGTCGGTCTCGCCATCGTCCGGATGGGCGACAGACCAGATGGCGCCCTGACTGTGGGCGTCCCACACCGACTGCTGTACGTGGGCGAACCCGGCCCGGTCGGCGCCCTGGATGACGGAATCCACCGCGCCGAGGACGATGGCGTGGGGGCTGCCATTGGCTTCCTCGCCGGGGATCAGCAGCAGTTTCGACGACTCCCATTGGGGATCGAAATACTGGTCGAAGGTGCGGTGGTCGGTGAGCGGCATGAACTGCAGGCCCATCTTCTCGCCCTGGCCGATCTGGTCGCCGACCGCCACATTGCCCTTGGCCCGGTCCTTGTTTCGTTGCCGCGGCAGGCTGCCGTCGCTGGAGTGGTCGTCGTGGACGTGCAGGTCGCCCTTCAGCCAGACGCCGGATGCGTCCGGCGCGGCGGCGCAGACCAGCGGCAGGGCGAGCAGGGCGGCAGCGAGGTAGTATCGGCTCATGAAATGTTCCAGGGATTCTGAAATGCGTCGCTGACCTAGGGGGTCATCATGACAGGCCGATGAATAGAGTTCATCCGGTAAAACCGCCTGTGCGTGCTTCGAGACGCGGCCTTGCGGCCGCTCCTCAGCATGACGACTGTTTTTTGCAGCCCACCCAACTTTGTCATCCTGAGGAGCGCTCGCCAGAGCGCGTCTCGAAGGACGCGAGGTGGCGAAGCCAGCGCTTTCGCGCTAACCGGCTTGAGGACAGATTATCGGAGGAAGACGGCATGGCGGCGCAAGGCAAGGGCGAGGCAGGCGATCCGTGGACGCTGAAGACGCCCTCGCTGAGTTCCGAATTCCAGATCTGGCGCGATCCGGCGGCCAGCCCGCCGGCCCTGGTCTGCCAGGTGGGCACGACGAAGCTGTCCTATCACCTGCGCGCCATCGAGGACCTGGCGGCCATGTTGAAAGCGCGCGGCGACTGGGTGGCGCTGGGCAATGCCGACGAGGGCAAGCCGGTCAAGGACGGCTCGGTCGAGGCATGGGCTCGGTCGGAAACCAATCCTGTCGGCGGCTATTACGGCCTGCGCAAGGGCTATCGCGGCCGGTTCGCCAACTATGTGACGCCGGTGCTGGAGCACCTTGGCCTGGTCGAGCTGGAGCACGGGCCGAAGAACAACCGCGTGCGGGCGAAATAGCATGTCTGGACTATGGCTCACCGATGCGCAGGAAGAGCTGAAAGCCGGCATTGAGAAGCTGTGCGCCCGGTTTGATCCGGCCTACTGGCGAGCCACAGACGAGACCGGCCAGTTTCCCGAGGAATTCGTGGCGGCCTTCGCCGAGGGCGGCTGGCTGGGCATGGCCATGCCGGCGGAATTCGGCGGCGCGGGGCTGGGTTTGACCGAGGCGGCGCTCGTCATGCAGGCGGTCGCTCAGTCGGGCGCGGCCCAGACCGGCGCCAGCGCCGTACACATGAACATCTTCGGCCCCATGCCGCTGGTGAAATTCGGCTCACGGGAACTGAGGGAGCGGGCGATCCCCCGCCTGATCAGCCGTCAGGACCGGCTATGTTTCGGCGTCACCGAACCGGACTCGGGGCTGGATACGGCGTCGCTGAAAACCACGGCGGTGAGGAAGGGCGACCGCTATGTCATCAACGGCCAGAAGATCTGGACCAGTGTCGCCCAGGAAGCCAACAAGATCCTGATCGTCGCCCGCACCACCCCACGCGATCAGGTCAAAAAGCCCACCGACGGCCTGTCGCTGTTCTATGCCGATATGGACCCGGCCCGCGTCACCGCCACCGTCATCCCCAAGATGGGCCGCAAGGCGGTGGATTCGAACAGCGTCTTCATCGACGGCCTGGAGGTTCCGGTCGAGAACCTGATCGGCGAGGAGGGCAAGGGGTTCCGCTATCTGCTGGAAGGCCTCAATCCCGAACGGGTGCTGGTGGCCGCCGAGGCCGTCGGCATCGGCCGCCTGGCGCTGGGCCGCGCCGCTGAATATGCGAAAACCCGCGTCGTCTTCGGACGGCCGATCGGTCAGAACCAGGGCATCGCCCATCCGCTGGCGCGGGCCTGGGCGCAGCTTGAGGCCGCCGACCTGATGGCCTTCAAGGCCGCCGCCCTGCACGACGCCGGGCGCGACTGCGGCGCCGAGGCGAACGCCGCGAAATACCTGGCCGGCGAGGCGGCGTTCGGAGCGTGCGAGACCGCGGTCCTGACCCACGGCGGCATGGGCTATGCGAAGGAATACGACGTCGAGCGCTATTTCCGCGAAATCATGATCGCCCGCATCGCGCCGGTGAGCCGCGAGATGATCCTGAACTACATCGCCGAGCGGGTGCTGGGCTTGCCGAAGAGTTATTGATCCTCGCGTTTGACAATGGAATAGTTTGCAATATAGCTACAAAATGTCATTAAAGCAATATACTGTCCTTTGCGTTACACTCGTCTCAGCGCTTGTGGCTGGGACATCCAGCATGGCGCAGGGGCGGCTCGTGTCGCAACCTGCTATCAATCTCGAGCAGGGAATGTGGTCGATTGTGGCATGGCCGCCCGCGCCGAAAACGCCCTATAGTCTTGACGGCTTTTTTGGTCCCTACGGGTGGGTGAACGCCGACTCTTTTGTTGAATTCCGGGATGGGGTGGTCCGAGGAGTCGCCGGATGCGGAACGATTTCAGGCCACTATCACCTTCACAGCGACAGCATGTCGGTCTCGACCAAATGGGCTCGGAGCCGGCCTTGTGAACTCGACGAAGACGGCCAAGGTCGGCGCATGGTGTCTGGCCTGAATGGCGACTTGACCGTCTCGGCCTCGGCATATTCCGGCATCTCCCTTTCGAATCATGCCGGGGCCACGCGCATAGTCTTGGCGATGCGCCAGCCTGGGCAGGATCTGTCCGAGCTCAGGGGGTCTTTTTGGGAAATCACACGAATGCCGGGCTTCGATGAACCGTTAAGTCGAATGATCGTTTCCTTTGAGCGCGGCTTGATGGCTTTAGCGGACACGAACCGCCGCGGTTACCAATTCGACTTTGGACGCTTAGGCAAGCCGCAGCTTGAATGGACAAAGGAGAGCTCGGACCTTGATCCGCCAAAGGAAGGTCACGCCGAGGAAGAGTTTGGCGTTCAATCGCTTCATCTGACATTCCCAATTCCGCAACCGAAACCTCAGGTGGTCTATTTCGACCAACTAGTGACTCGCATTTCGGCTTATCGGGTGGTCGGCGAGCGCCTTAGCATGATGGACAAAGACTTTGCGCCGATAATCGAAGCGCGGCGAATTTCACCTGAAGGCGTGGAATATCGACGCTGGCGTATCGTTGCCTATCGGAGCGATGGACGCCTCAACGCGTCACCCAGTGACCTTGACGCAGATATCACCCTGTTCGGCGGAACCTTGGCGGGTAGTCCAGGCGTGGGGCCATGGAGCGGGAGTTACCAATTGACGGTAGACAAGCTCCATTTTGACGCAGGCTTGTCTGCTACGACGGGGGTCTGGCCCGCTATCGCAACTAGCCAGACGAACGAAGTGTTCGATGCGTTTCGTAAGGTCAGTCGCTTTGTCTCACGGGGCGGCACCTACCAGCTATTAGGGCCGAGCGATGAAATCGAGGTCGTTCTGGCACCTTGGCCTGCGTCGGCACGACTGCGAGATAGCAAACGAGGCATATTTGCCTTTTGTCCGGAGAGAAGAGGTGCGTGCGGGGCTGCTCGAACTTGGGCCGTGGGTCCAGAGGATTGGCGGTAGCGAGACGCGGCCGAACAATCGCCGAACGGGTGCTGGGCTTGCCGAAAGAGCTACTAGCCTCAAATACCTCCCCGTATCATGGGTGAGGCAGGCTTGCGAAGCGAGCCGGAGGGGGCGAGGCGCGCGCTCGGACGGTGGATGTTGCAGGCGGTTCACTGACGGAGCGTGGGGCTCGCCCCCTCCGCGCCTTCGGCGGTCTTCCCCCGTGAAACGGGGAGGTATCTCTAAGCGACCGCCTTGCTGATCAGCTCGGCGCAGCTGTGGGCCAGGGCCTCCAGGATCGCTGGCGTCGTCGCATTGGCATCGTCGTGCGGGGTGTGGAACAGCACGTGGTTCCCCCAGAACCCAGCCGCGCTCGTGTAGCCCGCCTCCAGGATATCGGTCAGTTCGCCGTTCGAGCGGGCGATGTCGGCGGCCAGCGGGTTTTCGATTGAGGCCTGGCCGGCGAAGGCTGTGCGGGCGGCGTCCATCAGGTTGGGGGTGACCATCAGGCTGCGGGTCGGGTTGGGCGCGTCGGTGGGCGTGACCGCCGCGCCGGCCACAGCGTACTGACGCGCGCCGAAGCTGGCGCCCAGGTGAAGCCACAGCGCGGTGTCGGCGGGCGCGGGCGGCGGCAGGTGCTGGAAGACCTTGGAGCCGGCGTACTGCCACTCATGGCCAGAGGTGGTGATGAACAGCAGGCGCACCGGCAGGTTCTGGCGACGCGCCCAGGCGGCCAGGGCCAGGGACAGGGCGACGCCCGGCCCGCGCTCGCCGCCGCAGGTGAACCAGCCGCTCTGGGGCGTGGAAATGATCAGCCATTTTCCGGTTTTGCCGTAGCGGGCGATGGTGTTGGTCGCCTGGCGCTTGCCGCCAGGCCCTTCTACGCGCAGGCGCACCGGCGAGCCGTCCTCGACAACGGAATCCAGCTGGGCGGCGTATTTGCGGCCCAGGGTCAGCATGGGGATCGGAAACGTGGCAGCCGGATCGGTATTGTTCGCCACCGGATCACCGGTCGGGCTGTTGCTGACCGAGACGATGGCGTAGGCGCCGGCGACGCGCGCCGCTTCGGCGGCTTCGCGGTCGGTGAAGGGACCGCGGCCGGGCAGGGGGCCGATGCGGGACAAGTCAATCAGGGCGATCTTGCCGGATAGTTCGGCGGGTTCCTTCGGCGACCAGCGGGCCAGCGGCGCCCACAGGCCGCCCTTTGCGCTGGTGTGAATTGGCGGCTGGGCGAAACCGTCGACGGGGACGCCGTTGATGTCGAGCGAGGCGCGGGTGGTGTCGGTGTTGGGAATGTCGAAATGCTCGGCCTGGATCGTGTAGCCCAGGGACTGGAACCGCGAGGCCAGCCAGGCGGTGGTGCGCTTGTCCGCGCCGCCGCCGCTGCGGTGGACGCCAAAGCCTGTGTAGGTGCGAACGTCGGCCATCAGCCGCTCGCCCGCCAGCGGGTCGGCGGCGCGGGGCGTGGGGGCCTTTTTGGCGGGCGCGAGAGAGGGTGCGGGCGCAGCAGCGCCGAGCGCCACGCTGGCCCCAGCGGCCGCTATGAGGTCACGTCTGTTCATGCCCGCAATCCTGAACCGCGCGCGCCTAGTGCGCTAGGGGCAACACTCCCTTCCCCCTTTGAGGGGGGAAGGGCCGGGGATGGGGGTGTCGCAACGGTCCTGGCCAATTGGACCCCGGCGCACAACCTCACAGGCCGGCGCAGCACCCCCAACCCGAACCCTGCCCCCCTCAAGGGGTAGGGCCTTTTCGAGAGTCATTTCAGCTCAAAGCCAATTGCCGTCCCCGCAGAAACCGCTGCACCGCCGGATCGCGTTCCAGGCCGATGGCAAACTCGTAAGCCTCCCGCGCCTCATCAACTTCACCCACCTGGGCCAACAACTGCGCGCGCGACGCCCAAAAGGGCTGGTAGTCGGCCAAGCGTGCATCCGACGCCACCGTCGGCAGGGCATCAAGCCCCACTTGCGCGCCTTTCAACTCGCCAATCGCCACCGCCCGATTGATCGCCACCACCGGCGAGCCCGACAGGGCCATCAGACCATCATAGAGCTCGACCACCGCGCCCCAGTTGCGACGTCCGCCGCGAATGCGGTCCACGTGGGCGGATTGCAGCGCCGCCTCCAGCTGGTAGCGGCCGATCGCGCCCAGGGCGCCGGCGCGGGTCAGCACGGCCTCGGCCTCTTCGATGAGGGCGGCGTCCCAGGCGTTCGGGTCCTGCTCGGCGAGGGGGACGAACTCGCCGGCCTCGGTGCGGCGGGCGGCGCGGCGGGCCTGGGCGTGGAGCATGAGGGCGAGCAGGCCCAGCGCCTCAGGCTCGGCGGGCGCTAGCTCGACGGCCAGGCGGGCGAGGAACAGGGCTTCCTGCGTCAAGTCCCGGCGGGCGGCGTCGGCGCCTTGCGGGTCGCTCCAGCCTTCGGAAAAGGCGGCGTAGATGGCTTCCAGCACAGCATCCAGCCGGGCGGGCAGGGCATCGCGCGCGGGGATGGCGAAGGGAATGCCGGCCTGGCGAATCTTGTCCTTGGCGCGGACCAGCCGTTTGCCCATAGCCGCGGGCGAGGTGAGGAAGGCCGCGGCGATGGTTTTCGCATCCAGCCCCAGCACCACCTGCAGGATCAGGGGCGAGCGGACGGATGGGTCGAGCGCCGGGTGGGCGCAGGCGAACATCAGGGCCAGGCGCTGGTCGGGGATTTCCGGGGCCCCGGCGGCGGCCTCCAGCTCTTCGGCCAACAGGCGCACCTGGCCGACGGCGTCCGTGCTCGTCTTTCGGCGGCGGGCGGCGTCGATCATCTTGCGCCTGGCGACCGCCAGCAGCCAGGCCTCCGGATTGGCCGGGCAGCCCTTGTTCGGCCAGTCGGCCAGGGCGGCGGCGAAGGCTTCAGACAACGCGTCCTCGGCGGCGGCGACATCGCGGGTGTGGGCGGCGAGGAAGGCGACAAGCTTGCCATAGCTGCGGCGCGCAACCGCGTCCGCCAGCCCAAGGGTTTGCTCATCGCCGTCCCGCACCGCGCCGTCCTAGCCCATGGCCCAGATGGGACGCACCTCGACCGTGCCGTGCATGGCGCCCGGACAACGGGCGGCCCAGGCGATGGCGGCGTCCAGGTCGGGCGCCTCGATGAGGTAGTATCCGCCGAGGGATTCCTTGGAGTCGATGAACGGGCCGTCCAGCACCTGGGTCTTGCCATCCGCGACATGGACCGTGGTCGCCGTCGATGTCGGCTGTAGCCTGTCCGAGCCAACCAGGGCGCCGGCGGCGCGCAGGGCCTGGGTATAGGCCGTATAGGCGGCCATGCCGGCCTGCTGCTGTTCGGCCGTCATGGATGTCCAGCCGCCTTCGTCTGCGTAGAGCATGAGAAGATATTGCATGTCAGATCTCCGTCCGAGGGGTTGCGAGCGGAGCGTCCGTGCGCCGCTGTCCCAATGACGTTCGATCCAAGCCGATTTGGACAGGCGAGGCCAGATCGCTGACTAAATTGGTCAGGGCCTGGGTGGGACGAACGGCGTCTTGACCTTCATGATGTCCATCAATTTCGCCGGCATGGTCTCGCGAAGCCTGGCCTGCTCCGGGCGCCACACGTCCGGACTGACGTAGCCAATCTGAAAGTCCTTGGGCGTCGGGACGGCATAGGATCTGCCGACCACGCCTGGCTGGTTCGGGACTTCCTGGGGCCCCTGGCCAGTGCGCGCGCTCTCGGCCAGACCGGCGATCATCTGTGTCAATCCCCCCTGGCACAGGACGTCATCGTTCGGGCGCGCCTGCGCAGACCTTGTCTCCAGTGTGGTCGCCACCCAAATGGCCTGGGCGCGCATTGGCTCCGGGATCTGCGGAACATAGGACCAGATTTCCGGGTGATCGGCGGTGAGTTGATCCATCCGGTGGCCGACGGCGCTGGAGTCCGAACACTTGGTCCCGTCCAGCACGATCAGCTGGTAGGAATAGAGCGCCATGAAAACCGCCGTTTGTTTGAGGTTCGCAGCTTCGGCCGCATTGGCCGGCCCCGCGCCTTCCATCGCCGAGGCCATGCCCCACAGATCGGTCATGTAGAGCAGGCTGAGGTAGATACCGCCCCTGGCGTTGAAGATGCGCACCTGTTCCCAGTTCATGAGCAGCAGCAGGTCGTCGGCAGTGCGAATGTCGCCGTGGATACGATTGATGGCGGCGTAATCCTTGGCGGCCAGCGCCGCGTCGAGCTGTGCGACATTGGCCGGCATGGGCGCGTCCGCCTGCTCGACAGGAGATCCGCTCGCGGGCTGGGGCGTAGGCGGTTCGGCAAAACCGAACGCAGGGGCGATCAGGGTAAGGAGTGACGCCGCCAGGGCGGAGCGCTTGAGCCAGGTCATCGAGACGCTCCGTCAAATCTTATGCTCTGACGCGATCCAGAGCTTAGCCACGGTGAACGTCAGGTTAGATCGTCTGGGTTGTGTTGGAAAGTGTCGCGGAGGTGCGTGCTCGCGCGTGCTCACCGGCGGATATCTGAGTGGGCAAACCATACCAGGGCGGGTCGCCTGCATAGCCGCGCCAAAGCCGTTGCGGCCGACTGAGCCCCTGTGCTCAGCCATGCCCTCGCGCCCTCGCCAGTTCCGCCCGCTCGGTCGGCGTCAGGTCCATCCCTGCGGCCGCCGCGAACTGGGCGCGGGCCTGGTCGGTCTTGCCCTGTTTCGCCAGCGCTTCGCCCCAGTAGAGGTAGTCGCGGCCCCAGCGGGGGGCCAATTTTTCGGCCGCCTTGAACTTGTCGATAGCCGCATGGGTCTGGCCTTGGGCCAGCAACGCCTCGCCCCAGGCTTCCAGCGGATCGGCCCATTTCGGCCCCCGCCGGCTGGCCTCACGGAACTGCGGGATCGCGCCGACGTAATCCTTCCGCTCCAGCAAGGCATAGCCATGGTTGTACCAGGTCACCGGCAGCGACGGCCCGATCCTTGTGGCCTCGCTGAACCAGTGATCGGCAATGGCGGTCTGCCCACGGGCGGTCGCGAGCTGGCCGCGCGTCGTCACACAAGGCACGCAGTCCAGAGGCGTCTGATCGAGCAAGGCCTGGGCTTCGTCCAGCCGGCCAAGCTTGATCAGGATAAAGGCGCCGTTGGCGCGGGGCGGGTAGTTGTACGCGCCCTTGTCGGTGCGGGTCTGCCAGGGCTTGATGGATTCCTGCCAGGCCGCCCAGGCGCCGGACCAGTCCTCCGATTGCGAATCGATGGTGATGACCGTTCCCCAGGTCCGATCCTTCTGCTGCGTATTTTCCGGGTCGAACGCCGCCAGGGCCCGGCGC
>CAZJBC010000097.1:0-9550 GCA_964543805.1 uncultured Brevundimonas sp. | reverse complement strand
CTTCGCCGCCGTCGCCGCCAACATCGCCATCATGGTCGCCGGATCGGTGTTTATGATCCACCAGCTGGCCAACTATTTCCTGGGAGGAGCCTGATGGGCGCCGAGCTGAACACCGCACCAGCCGAGGCGGCCCATCGCCTGTCGCGCCGAAACCTTCTGCTGGCCACGGCCGGAGCGCTGGTCGCCGGCGGTCTGATCGTGTTCGGAGCGATCGCCCCCGCCGAACTGGGCGTCGACCCGTTGGGTCTGGGCAAGCTGACCGGCCTGGCCCGCCTGTGGGCGCCCGCCGACGTCAAGGTCAATCCCAACCAGGGATCCATCCCGCGGGTCCACAGCTATCCCGCGGCCTTCCGCACCGACGTGATCGAGATCCCCCTCACCGGCTTTCTGGGCGGAAACAAGGGCTCGGAACTGGAATACAAGGTGCGCATGGCCAAGGACGCCACGGTGATCTTCGACTGGGAGGTGGTCGGGACCGACGAGCCGCGGGATTTCCACTACGACTTCCACGGCCACACGCTGGAAAAAAGGCCCGGTCTTGGCATGACCGTGGCCACCTACAAACAGGCCTTCGGCCTGCGTCAGCATGGCGCCCTGATCGCCCCCTTCGACGGCATCGAGGGCTGGCAGTTTTCCAACGCCAGCGAAAAGCCGGTGATGGTGCGCATCCGCCTGGCCGGCTTCTACGACCTGATCCCGGCCGGGGAAGAAGGCAATCTTGCGGGCATCATCGCCAATGTTCCCGCGCCCCAGTCGCGGCCCGGCTACCTCGCCAAATAGGGAAAATACTTAGGTATTTTTCCCGGGCGGCGCCCATGCGCGGACGGTGGTAGGCAAATGCAAAGGGCCGCCAAGGGTCCATGGCGCAGGGAGCTCGTCACATGAACCGCAAACTTATTCTGCTGGCCGCCTGCCTCAGCCTGGCCGCCTGCGCGCCCAAGAAGACCGCTGATGCCGCGGCCTACGATGTCAGTATTCCCCTGAAGGAAGTCATGGCTCACGTTGTCGATCCCGGCGCCTGGGGCTTTTGGAACTACACCGGCGATGTCGTTGACGCCAAGGGAACCCACAGCCGCGTCCCCATTGATCCCAAGACCATCCCGGATGTTCCCGGCATGGCCGACGACGAACGGCGCGTGGCGCTGGACAAGCAATGGACCGACGCCGAGAGCGGCACGGTCCAGCTGATTGAGGTCAGCAATGTGCTGCAGCTGCCGGGCTATGTCCGCAAGCTGGACAAGAACGACGACGGCGACTGGGTGAAGTTCGCCCAGAAACTGAACGGCTACGCCCACGACGCGCAGGACGCCGTCGAGGCCCGCGACGGCCAGAAGATGTTCGACACCGGCGGCCAGATTTTCCAGGTCTGCACCGACTGCCACGCCAAGTACCTGCTGCCCTTCATCGATCCCAAGACCGGTGAAATTCCGGACGGCGTCACGCCGGGCGGCGAGCCGACCCAGGCGCGCAAGAAGGGCTAGATCGCACCTTTGCTGGGCCGGCGTTCTCCCCGCGCCGCCTCGGTGTAACGTCGCGCGATTCCGAAATCTGAAGCCTGGCCGTCAAATGCGGCCAGGCCGCGATGCGTTGAAATATTACGATCACATAGACAGCCGAGAGTATCGTGCGTTAGGCTAACAAAAGTTGCCGCTAAGAGCACTCCGGGGAGTGAACATGAAGAAGACGATATTGACGGTGGCCCTTGCGGGTCTGTTGGGCCTTGGAGTGGCGGGAGCCAGCCTTGGTCAGTTGCCGACGGCCTACAAGGCGCCGAAGGGCCCTGGCGGCCATCCTGATTTCAACGGCGTATGGCGCGTCGGCAATGGCGCGATGTGGGACATTGAGCCCCATGCGGCCAAGCCTGCGATCCAGATGCGCGATGGTCCGGTAGTTCCGGTTCCGGCCAAGTCGGTGGTTGCGCTGGGCGCGATCGGCTCTGTTCCGGCGGGCATGGGCGTTGTGCTGGGCCCGAACGGCGAGCCGGGCGGCACCTTGCCCTACAAGCCGGACATGCTGCGGGTTCGCAACGAGAACCAGTCCAAGAACATCACCGTGACCGAAGCTGGCACGCCGACCGAGCACTTCCTGGCGCGCGATCCGGAAATCAACTGCTACCTGCCGGGCATCCCCCGCGCCAACTACATGCAGCACATGCCGTTCCAAATCTTCCAGTCCGACAACCAGATGCTGATGGCCTATGAATACGCCGGCGCGGTGCGCTCGGTGTTCATGACGCCGCAAGGCGAGCCGGCCATCGACAGCTGGATGGGTCAATCGGTCGGTCACTGGGAAGGCGACACCCTGGTCGTCGTCGTCAAGGGTCAGGTTGACCGTTCGTGGTTCGACCGCGCCGGCAACTTCCACGGCCCGGACATGACGGTCACCGAGCGCTGGACCATGATCAGCCCCTTCCACATCCGCTATGAAGCCACGGTGGACGATCCCAACACCTTCACCCGTCCGTGGAAAATGAGCATGATCCTGTACAAACAGGTCGGCGAAGATAACCGTCTGCAGCAGTTCAAGTGCGTCGAGTTCGTCACCGAACTCCTGTACGGACACCTGCGCGCTCACCCGCTGCAGTAGAAACCTAAGGGTCACAGGCGATGAAACTCGTAATCAAGGCATGCCTCGTGGCCAGCGTCTTCACGCTGGCCACGGCCCCGCTTCTGGTCCAGGCCGCGACACCCGCCGCGGCCCCAAAGGCGGCGGCGAAAGCAGCGTCGACGACGGCTGCGCCAAAGGCGACGCCGGCGGTGGCGCGCGCAACCCCGGCGGTTTCCACCCTGCCGGACTGGCTGCCCAAACCTGTGGTCAAGGCCGGTTATCACGTGCCGCGCCTGTCCAACGGCCACACGGACCTCGAAGGCGCCTGGAGCAATGTGTCGATGACCGGCGCCGCCCGGCCGGCGGCCAATCCCCTGGGTCAGCCCTATGGTGATCGTCTGATCATGACCCCGGCCGAAGTCGCCGCGGCTGAATCCAAGGCCATCGACAAGGTCAATTACGAGAACCAGCCGACCGATCCCAAGATCGGCGCCGAAGACACCACCAACAAGAACTGCAACTCCCTGGCCGGCGGCGGCACAGGCGCCGGCGGCCGTGACTGCGGCTACAACGCCGGCTGGAAAGACACAACCGTCCGCGTCATGCGGGTCAACGGCCAGCCGCGCAATTCCTTCATTATCTATCCGGCCAACGGCCGGCCGCCTGCGCCCGACGTTACCGGCAACGCGGCGGCCAATGCGGCGGCGGCGGCCAATCTGGCGCGTGAGGCCGTTGAGGCCGAGGGCGAAGGCGGTCCGGGCGCTCCCGGCCGAGGTGCGGCTGTGGCGGCGGCCGGCGGCCGTGGCGGCGGCGGACGCGGCGGCGCGGCCGGGGGTCGTGGCGGCGGCGGACGTGGCGGCGGCGGCGGACAGTACGACAATCCCGAACAGACGGGCGCCATGCGGTGCATCGTGGCTTTCAGCGGCAACGCCGGGCCCCCGATGTTCCCCAATGGCTACTACAACAACACCATCCGCATCTCCCAGGGCAAGGACACCATCGGCATCTGGGTGGAGATGATCCACGACGTGCGTCTGGTTCACATGAACGACAAGCACCGCACCGACGGCGTTCGCCCCTATTTAGGCGACTCCGTCGGCCACTGGGAAGGCGACACCCTGGTCGTCGAGACCAGCGGCTTCCCGGCCTCGTACAGCTATCAGGGCTCGTCAGCCAATCTTAAGGTCACCGAGCGTTTCACCCGCGTGGACGCCCATCGCCTGCTCTACCAGTTCATCGTCGAGGATCCGACCCGCTGGACCAAACCCTGGGGCGGCGAATACGAGTGGGCTGAAGAAGCTGGCGGCATCTACGAATATGCCTGCCACGAAGGCAATTACGCGCTTGAGGACGTGCTGTCCGGTGCGCGTGAGGCCGACCGCGCAGCTGGCCGTGGGAACACCGCCAGCGCCGCGGCGCCGGCCAGAACCGCTAACTAGATAGGCATCAGGACGACCCGCTAACCGATCTTCGACACCCGGGCTTTCGGGCCGCATGAACCGCCGGTAGAAGCGGGCCTTGCGCCTGTGGGGCCGCTACCCACGATGTGAATTGACTTCGCTGCCGCTAACAGCGAAAATTTGAGCAAGCAGAATTGGGCGAACGACGCCCGCCGTTGCGCCGACCCGCGCAGATGGAAGACACTAGGAAAGGTAGGAAAACGCAGCGATGACCGTACGAGTTCTCACGAAATTCTTGATGGCGGGCGCCATGACCGCCCTGCTGGTCCCGGCCGTTGTGTCGGCCCAGAACGCCGCCGCCCCCAAGGCGAAGGCTCCGGCCGCGGCCGCGCCGAAAGCCGCCGCCCCGAAGGCAGCCGCTTCGAATGAAATTCCCGGCAAGGAAACGCCGGTGATGTACGGCAACTTCAAGCCGGTCAAAAACTTCTATGGCCAGCCCGACCTGTCCGGCACCTGGACCAACGGCAGCCTGACGACGATGTCGCGGCCGGCGACCTACAATGGCCGCCTGGTGCTGACGCCGCAGGAAGTGTCGCAGCTTGAAGGCGATGAGCAGCAAAACCGGATCGCCGGCGATGCACCGACGCCGGACGGCTTCACGGTCACCGACCTGCCCTTCAGCTGCGGCCGCGGATTCACCGGCGTGGGCTGTGGCTACAACGGCGGCTTCGTCGATCCGGGCAGCACGGTCACCCGCGTTCACGGCGAGCCGCGCTCGTCCTGGATCACCTATCCGGCCACCGGCACCATTCCGCCGGCCAGGTCCAGCGCCCCCGTGGCGTCATTCCAGGCGGCCGGCGAAGGCGCTGACGCGGCTCCGGCCGCAGCGGCCGGCGGACGTGGCGGCGGCGGTCGTGGCGCTGGCGGCCCGCCCGCAGGCGCGGCGGCCGGTGGTCGTGGCGGCGGCGGCGCGGCGCGCGGCCCCGGAGGTCTTGATCCGAACAACGATCCGGAGCGTCGCGGCCTGGCCGAGCGCTGCCTGACCTCGTTCGGGACCAGCGCTGGCCCGATCATGCAGCCCCAGCTCTATAACAACGACTACCGGATCAGCCAGGGCAAGGACTCGGTCGCGATCTGGGTCGAGATGGTTCACGACGTGCGCGTCGTTCGCCTGAACGACAAACATCGCACCGACGGCATCCGTCCGTGGTGGGGCGATGCGATCGGCCACTATGAAGGCAACACCCTGGTCGTCGAGACCACCAACTACAATCCGCAAAACCGTATCTCCGGCCGCTCGGCCGAGGACCTGGTGCTGACCGAGCGCTTCACCCGCGTCTCGCCGGTTCGGTTGCTGTATCAGTTCAACGTGCACTCGCCGGCGAACTGGGATCAGGATTGGGGTGGCGAATATGAATTCGCCGCGTCGCCGGGCATTTATGAGTACGCCTGCCACGAGGGCAACTACGCCCTGGGCGACATTCTCGCCGGCAACCTCGACGCCCTGAAGGCGGCCACTGCGCCCCGCGCGGCCCGCTAGGCTTAAACTGGCTCGAAATGGACGCCCGCTCCGGTCATCGGGGCGGGCGTCTTTCGTTTTGGTCTCCCGCCCGAATACCCAGCCGGCAAGCCGGCGGCCTTAGCCACCATCCGGCCAAAGCCCCTGTCGTCCTGTCGTAAATTTTCACCGCGATCCCATTGGATGCGTGGACACGGGCCAAAGGCTTGCCTATACGTCACGTCAAAAGCATCACAAGAAACCCTTGGGGGGAGTAAATGAAGAAGACGATATTGACGGTGGCCCTTGCGGGTCTGTTGGGCCTTGGAGTGGCGGGAGCCAGCCTTGGTCAGTTGCCGACGGCCTACAAGGCGCCGAAGGGCCCTGGCGGCCATCCTGATTTCAACGGCGTATGGCGCGTCGGCAATGGCGCGATGTGGGACATTGAGCCCCATGCGGCCAAGCCTGCGATCCAGATGCGCGATGGTCCGGTAGTTCCGGTTCCGGCCAAGTCGGTGGTTGCGCTGGGCGCGATCGGCTCTGTTCCGGCGGGCATGGGCGTTGTGCTGGGCCCGAACGGCGAGCCGGGCGGCACCTTGCCCTACAAGCCGGACATGCTGCGGGTTCGCAACGAGAACCAGTCCAAGAACATCACCGTGACCGAAGCTGGCACGCCGACCGAGCACTTCCTGGCGCGCGATCCGGAAATCAACTGCTACCTGCCGGGCATCCCCCGCGCCAACTACATGCAGCACATGCCGTTCCAAATCTTCCAGTCCGACAACCAGATGCTGATGGCCTATGAATACGCCGGCGCGGTGCGCTCGGTGTTCATGACGCCGCAAGGCGAGCCGGCCATCGACAGCTGGATGGGTCAATCGGTCGGTCACTGGGAAGGCGACACCCTGGTCGTCGTCGTCAAGGGTCAGGTTGACCGTTCGTGGTTCGACCGCGCCGGCAACTTCCACGGCCCGGACATGACGGTCACCGAGCGCTGGACCATGATCAGCCCCTTCCACATCCGCTATGAAGCCACGGTGGACGATCCCAACACCTTCACCCGTCCGTGGAAAATGAGCATGATCCTGTACAAACAGGTCGGCGAAGATAACCGTCTGCAGCAGTTCAAGTGCGTCGAGTTCGTCACCGAACTCCTGTACGGACACCTGCGCGCTCACCCGCTGCAGTAGGACGAAATTTGCAATACCGTTGCAAAACAGCGGCTATAGCTTATCTATCTCGTAGGGCGAACTTCAGCCTGGCCGTCGCACCATCAAGAACCGGCGGCCAGGGTATTTAGGCGTAAAGGGAAACGCGAAATGAAAACTAGTCTCCTCGTTGCCGCTGGCCTGGGCGCCATTGTGCTTTCTGCCGGCGTCGCCGCTCAGCAAGCTCAAGCCCACCATGCGTTCCAAGCTGAATTCGACGGCGACGCGCCGGTCCTTCTCAAGGGCAAGGTGACGACTGTTGAGTGGGTGAACCCGCATACCTGGGTCCACCTGACCGTCTCTGAACCCGGCAAGGCGCCGCAAGACTGGATGGTTGAGGGCGGCACGCCCAACACCCTCCTGCGCATGGGCCTTGACCGCAACATGCTGAAGCCGGGCACGGAAATCATCGTCCGCGGCTATCAAGCCAAGGACAAGCGCTGCCTCGAAAGCCCCGTCACCCACACGCCGACCTGCAAGGCGAACGGCCGTGACATCACCTTCCTCGACGGCAAGAAGGTGTTCATGGGCTCGTCGGGCACGGGCGCTCCGAAGGACGGCTCTGACCCGACCGAAAAATAGAACCGTTTCGGATACCGGCTCAGCCGGATTTAGAAACGGACTAGAAAGAGCTGGCCCGGTGACGCAAGTCGCCGGGCCATTTTCTTTGCGCCGACCCTAGAGCGCGCCAGGTTTAAGCCTCCGCGGTTAAACCGCCAGGCTCGCTCTAACACGTTGAATGAGATTGGCGACTGAGGGCCTCGCCAGACCGGCTAGAAATTCCGGCGAAGGCTTGCCGACACGCCATAGCCGATGGAAGCGCGCGTCTGGTTGCCTTCGTTGTACAAACCCATCGCATCGACGCGGAACAGCCCCAGATCGAACCTGCGCGATATGCCGAGGCCCAGGTCGATCTCGCGCGCTTCCGGCGCCACATTGACGCTCCGGGCGCTGAAGGTGACCGGATCGAAATAACCGGCCGGCGTATCGGCAAGCATCGCCGACAGGCTGGCATGTTCGACCCGCAAGGGCTGGGACAGGCTGACCGACAACGCCCCGCACGGCAGGCCCAGCCGCGAACAGTCAACGTCGCCATCCAGGCGCCAGCTGGTGCTTACCGCTTTGTCGATATTGAACAGCCGTCCCTGGGCCTTTGTATCGCCGACCGAAACCTGACCGCTCAATGAAATGCCCTTTGCGGGCGTCCAGTCGGTCGTCAGGCTGGCGAACCGGGTCTGAGCGCCCATGGCCATGGGCGAGCCTTGAGGGGCGAATGAGCCGAGCGGTCCGGATCCCTCATGCAACACGCCGCCGGAAAGCGCCGTGCGCCAGGTCTTGCCGGCCAGGCTGACAACGGCGCGGCCATAGCTGGACCCCTGGCCCTCAGCCGCGGCCGGGCTGAAGTCCAGTCCCGGATCGATCTGACGCTGGCCGAACCCCTCCTCAACCGAAAGCGTCCAGGGCCCCGACCGCCAGCCGGCCCGCGCCGCGGCGCGGCTTTGCGCCAGGTTGCTGAAATCATCCATGGGCGCGCCGTCAAAGCCCGGGGCCGTTCCCGCCCGGCCCGACCAGAAATCGAGTTTCATCCGTCCGTCATCGTAGGACAGGGCGGCGGCGTCAGAGGCCTGCGCCTCGGTGAGACCATCGGCGCCGTGCGCCAGGGTCTTGTCCTGCGGCTGCTGCTGCACCGAAAGGGTCAGGGACGCGCCACTGGCAGTGCGCATGCTGACGCTGGACGTCAGGGCGCCGGCCGTGGTCGGCGCCGGATCGCGCCGTCCCTGGCCGGGAAAGATATCGCCCAGGCCGACCGTGAACCGGCGATCATAGCTGTCATAAAGGACCGTCGACATCTTGCCGCGCGCCAGGGTCAGGGCGTTTCCGAAAGCCCCGCCAAGCATGGCGCCCGTGCTGCCATCGTTGCCGATGACAAGGCTTCCGCTCATGGTCGGGATGCTGAGTGTGCCAAGCGGTGCAAAAGCGCGGTTAAGATCGAGCGCACCGTGGCCATAGATCGGATCGACGCCCGGGGCGCCCATGTCGCGCGCCGACTGAAGGAGAATGTCGACGGCCTGCTTGCCGGTCAGATTGGGAAACTGTTGCAACAAAAGCGCCAGAGAACCGGCGACCAATGGCGCCGAGAACGAGGTGCCCGACCCGACCAGACAGGAGAACCCGCTATTGGTGGCCGAGCAATCGGAGACCAGATTTTCACCCGGCGCCGCCAGATAATAATTCTCCGAGTCGCCCGCGCGATTGGAGAAGGTCGCCAGATCAGTCCCCGCCTCATTCAGGGCGCCCACAACAATTACCGCGCCCTGATAGCGCGGATCGGAGGCCAGCCTGGCCGGATAGGTCGGATTGGCGGCAGAATCGTTGCCCGCCGCCATGGTAAAGACAACGCCGGCGTCGACCGCCCGCTTCAGGGCGTCCTGCGCCGTCTGGGGTTCGGGAACAGACGATCCGAAAGACAGGTTGATGATCTTGGCTCCGTGCGTGGTCGCATAGTCGACTCCCGCCGCTTCACCGTTTGAATCGATCAGACAGTTCGTCCGGCAGCTCGTGCCGGAATCCACTCTGATCGACAGGATTGTCGCCTGGTAGGCGACGCCGACCGTATACTGGTTGTTGAATTCGGCGGCGATGAGTGTGGCGATGAAGGTTGCGTGCGTATCGCCGGCCGCCGTTGCATGGGGACCCGTCAGGTCCACCGAGTCGGCGGACAGGCGTCCGGCCAGGTCGGTCTGGGTCGGATCGACGCCCACATCGACAACGGCGACGATAATGCCTTGTCCTGTGGCGCCCAGGGCCCAGGCCGCTTCCGGATGGATCAGCCCCAGACCCGGATCGCGCGTATATTCGGCGCTGGTCGTGCTGGGAGTCGTGGTGGTTGGCGGCGG
>CAZJBC010000096.1:0-9798 GCA_964543805.1 uncultured Brevundimonas sp. | reverse complement strand
AAGCGCCAGAAGAACGACATGGCCGACGCCGAGGCCATCTGCGAGGCGGTCACCCTTACGAACGCCGACCTTGCCGAGAAGATACGGAATGTGGCGCCCAAAACCACGCTGAAGACCCTGACGGAATGGGTCGCTCAATGGCGGCGCGAGGGTCTTGTGCCTGAGAAGTTGAAGCCCGGACGATAGCGCCCCGGACCTTGGCAGTACCGTAGAGGGACCGGAACGCTAGCGCCCCGGTGTTCCCCTTTAAGCCGCGCGGAAATTCAGGCCTAGAAGGAGTGTCGCTGAGTCGCCGGGCTGTTACGGCGCGCCCACAAAAGGCGACACGACATGACCTTTCCAAACCGAACCCGGCTGACGGTGGAAGCCGCCGCCACACACATCGGCCTTTCCGTTTCCACCCTCAACAAGCTCCGGGTTTTCGGAGGCGGACCAGTGTTCCTGAAACTTGGGCGCCGCGTGGTCTATGATCTGGCGGACCTTGAACATTGGCTTTCCTCCAAACGCCGTGTCTCAACGTCGGACGGTGGCGGCCGGGCCGGTGGCTAACCGGCGCGCGCCTGATCCGCGCCGGGCGAAGCTCCATTACAGCTACACCGTCGCCGAGGCGGCAAAGGTGTTAGATGGCCAACGCCTCAAGGTGATTGACGCAATTCTAAAACGACACCCGCAAATAGGGTGGAAGCTGATCGTCGATCTTGCTCCCCGCACTCATGACACATCTGAACCGTCGCCCTACCCGGATTGGAGGGTCTTCAGCACTGACGAGCGCGAAGTTGTAACGTGGGCAGCCGTTGGGAAAGCCGCACAAGAAATCGGACGGCGCTTGTTGGATCATGTTGGCGACGATGGGGAGCGCTGGAGAACGCTTCTGCATTTGTGGGCAAACTTCGATGCCACATGGCGAGCCGATGCGCCACCGCCTAGAGGACCAGCGAGCGGCCTTCGTCGATTTGCCCAGATGGCGGGTTTTCCGGAAGCACGGACCTCGTCTCTTGATAGCCCTTAGCTATGCGGCAAATCGACTTTATGCAGGGCCGACCCGCATCAGGGAGTTGGTGACCCCGATGCTGGTCAAATCCGGTCTGCACATGGTGGCGGATGTGACGGCCACAGTCGTGGTTCAATGGCTGTTGCGCACCGGCGTGGCAATCAAGGGAGAACATGGATGGTTGGCGTCCGGCCCAAACTGCAAGCTGTATGCAGATGGACTTTGGGAGGAGCTGGGAATATCGCCTCGATGAGGTTGGTGGCCGTGGGGCGATTCGGCCTCCATGCGCTCGCCAACACCGCGTGCCGAAGGGTCAATTGACCCGGGACTCGACTCATATTTCGACTCGCACGAGGGTTGCGCTCCCCAGTTTCAATTGGAGAAGTCGAATGACCACAGGAAAAAAAGACGGGAAACTAGCTTCCAAAATCTTGAGGAGCCCCACTTCCAGCAAGGCGATGAAGTCGGTCGCGGCCTCCGACCTCGCCCAGCGAAAGGGCCACAAGAAGGGCAAGTAAGGGTGGCTCTGAGCGAAACGAAAGCGCGCAGGCAGGCTCGGAATCGGCAGCAGTTCGGCAGCACAGGTAACGGCATGAATTTAAGTTCAGTCGCCTGGCTTACCGGAGCTATATTGGCGCTTCAGTTTGGCGTAGCCTTTGCTCAACCCTCCAACGCGGGCCTGCTCGACGAGTTGACCCGTCGGCCACGAAACGAAAACCAAGCGACACAGTACGAGTGGCTGAAAGATCGCCTTCGTGGGGCGACGCTGGCGCAACTAAGTCAATATCATGCTGCGCTGGACGGGGCCTGCGTATCTCGCTGTCCCATTGGACTACAGTACGCCCGAGCAAATATCATCGGAATGGAATCGGCGGCCAAGATGGATGCCGACAACGCGATCATCATGCGCCAGTATGAGGAGCGCCAGCGGGAGATCGCTGACAACGCTGCAAAGGCGCGCAAGGCCATAGACGACGTCCTCAGTAAGCCACCGGCGCAGGTCAACGTGATTCCGCCGCAGGCCCTCCCGAGCCCACCCCCGGTCGACGTAGTTCCACCTTCTCCGTCTCCGCCCCGGAACGCCCTCAGACGCCCGAGCGCGGTTCAATACCGTTTTAACAACGCAGTCGTGCTCAACCTTGAAGGATGGAGTCGTCCGGTGGATGAAATTCCATCCTGGCTTGCCTCCCAAGTTGCCACTCTCCACACCGACGAATTACAGGGACTTCAGGCAGAGATGGCTGGGCGTTGTTCGGCGGGATGCCCCGCTCCCCTGCTCACAGGTCGCCTCGTTATCGACAATCTGATTGCCCGACGGGTGCGAGACGAAGACAAGAACCTGAGAGTTGGAGATCGCTGGACAACCATGTTGTCAGCCATCATCGGCGCGGTAGCGGGTGGCTTAGCCGGTGCTCTTGGAACTGCGTTTGTAATGGGTCGGCAAGTCCCGGACAAGAAGCCAAAACGCGCGCCATATGTTCCGCGCAGCAGACGCTCCTAGCTGTGATGTAAAGTCATCGGAACTGCGCCGACTGACGGGTCACAGTGTGACCTTTCCCTGTGACCCCAATAGTTCACACGTGTTATAATTCAAGTAGTTAAATGGTCCTGGAGTGTGACCCATGTTCTCGTGTCGGGTGCGCCAGCGGCCTTTTGAATGCCAGGACCCAAAGCCGCCTGGAGTCAGGGGAAGTCCTATGCAATCCGTCCCAGCGCTGCGCGGATGGCGCCGATAATCTGATCGATTTGCGGCTCGTCGACGATCAAGGGTGGCGACAGGGCGATAACATCGCCGGTGACGCGCACCAGCACGCCGTTATCGAAACAGTCGCGGAACACCTCCAGCGCCCGCTGAGTGGGCGCGCCCGCGCGGGGCTCAAGCTCGATGCCGCCGATCAGGCCGAGGTTGCGGATATCGATGACATGGCGCGCGCCCTTCAGTCCATGCAGGGCGTTTTCCCAATAGGGCGCCAGTTTGCGGGCGCGATCGAACAGGCCCTCCTCGTGGAAGGTGTCGAGCGTGGCGATGCCGGCGGCGCAGGCCAGCGGATGGCCCGACGAGGTGTAGCCGTGAAAAAGCTCGATGGGAACGTCGGAGGCCTCGACGATGGTGTCGTAGATCTCGCGACTGGCGGCGACCGCGCCCATGGGGACGGCGGCGTTGGTGATCGCCTTGGCCATCATGATCAGGTCGGGTTTGACGCCGAACAAGTCGGCCGCAAAGGGCGCGCCCAGGCGGCCGAAGCCGGTGATGACCTCGTCGAAAATGAGCAGGATGTCGTGCTTTGTGCACAGCGCCCGCAGACGCTCCAGATAGCCCTTGGGCGGCACAATGACGCCGGTGGCGCCGGCCACGGGCTCGACGATCACCGCAGCGATCGTCGAGGCGTCATGCAGCAGCACCAGGCGCTCCAGGGCGTCAGCATATTCCACCCCATGCTCGGGCTGGCCGCGGCAGAAGGCGTTGCGGGTGATATCGAGCGTGTGCGGCAGATGATCGACGCCGCCGACCAGCGGGCCAAAGGTCATGCGGTTGCGAGCGATGCCGCCCACCGAAATGCCGCCGAAATTGACGCCGTGGTAGCCCCGCTCGCGGCCGATCAGCCGGAACTTTCCGGGTTTGCCGCGCGCCTTTTGGTAGGCGAGCGCAATCTTTAGCGCCGTGTCGCAGCTCTCCGACCCGGAGTTGGTGAACACGATGCGGTCCAGCCCCTGCGGCAAAATGCCCGCCAGCCGTGCGGCGAACTCGAAGGCCAGGGGATGGCCAAGGTTGAACGAATGGGCAAAGTCGAGCTCGCCGGCTGCGTGACGGATGGCTTCGACGATGCGGGGACGGGCGTGTCCGCCGGCGACGCACCAAAGACCTGAGGTGCCATCGAGAATGGGCCGGCCCTGGGGGGTGTAATAGTACATGCCCTCGGCGCGCGCGAGCATTTGGGGATCGGCCTTGAACGCCCGGTTGGGGGTGAATGGCATCCAGAAGGCGTCAAGCGAATTGGGTCGTGGGACGTCCGACATGGTGGGGCCTTTTCTGGGCTTCTGTGTTCGAGCGATGGTCTCAACGAATGAGGGCTGATGGCAAGCGGGTATTCCGCGGTTCGCCGCGAACCGCGCCATTTGCCAATACGGGGATCGCACCCGATAGTGCGCCGCTGGATAACTGAATCCGGACGGGGGAAGGCCCATGCGCTCCATCGGCATCGCCGGCCTGCAGTTGCCGCTCTCCGCCGGCGACAACAGCGAACGGATTGCCGCCGAGGTCGCGTCCGTCAAGGCGCGCATGCCGTGGATTGACATGGTCATGGTGGGCGAACTGGCGATGTTCGGCGCAGCGCCCGCCAGGGCCCAGCCGCTGCCCGGCCCGGCCGAAGCCCGCATGCGCCAGGCGGCGCGGGCGGCCGGCGTCTGGCTGGTCCCTGGCACGCTGTACGAAAAGGCGGGCGGGCTGGTCTACAACACCGCCCCGGTTATCGACCCTTCGGGTGAGGTGGTGGCCCGCTATCGCAAGATCTATCCGTTCCTCCCCTATGAGCAGGGGGTGGCTGCGGGCGATGAGTTCGTGGTCTTCGATGTGCCGGGGACGGGGCGGTTCGGCCTTTCGATCTGTTACGACATGTGGTTTCCGGAGACGACGCGGACCCTGGCCTGGATGGGCGCTGAGGTCATCCTGCATCCGACCATGACCAACACCATTGATCGCGGCGCGGAACTGGCCATCGCCCGGGCGAGCGCGGCCACGAACCAGCTGTTCTTTGTCGACATCAATGTGGCGGGCGAACTGGGCGTCGGCCAGTCGGGGATCTACGGGCCGGGCGGTGAAGTGATCCATCAGGCGGGCGGCGGCTACGAAGCGATCGCCGTAGACCTGGACCTGGACCAGGTCACCCGGGTGCGCGAGCGCGGCTGGCACGGCCTGGGCCAAACCCTCAAAAGCTTTCGCGACAAGACCATCAGCTTCGCGCCTTACCGCGACGGCGCGGCGGCTTCGCCGGCCCTGACCGGCCTTGGCCCCCTGACGACGCCGCGTTCGGATCCAGGGAGATGACCATGGTCAAGTCCGATTCATTGCGGTCCGTGCTGCTTTCGCTGGCCATCCTGATGGCCGCGCCCGTCGCCGCAGCGGCTTCGCCGCCCGCACGACCGGCCGGGCCGGAGGGCCGCCTTGCCGCCGGGATTCTAATCAGCGGCGAGGGCTTTGCGGCGCCTGTTGATCTTGCCGCCTTCGCTCAGCCGAAAGGCGCCCTGGCGGCGTCCGGGCGGCTGCAGGGGCGGCTGGTGCTGGATGTCGCGGCGAACCACCTGACCACCAAACTTCTTCGCGATGCGCAGCCTTCGGACATGGGCGAGCGCGGGACGCTGCCGGCCTTTGACTTTGCCTTGATTCAGGACGGACAGACCTTGATTCCGGCGCAACGCGGGCTGATCGCCGGTTCGCACCCGGCCTGGGACTGGGTGCTGGAGCCGGGCCGGGTGTGGCGCGAGGCGGGCGACAAGGGATGGCAGCGCGCCGCCCTGCCCTTTGCCTTGAAACAGCATAACGCCGACTGCGTGCACAATGGGGTGATGACCTTTCTCTACAAGCCGGGCGGTCAGGTATCCAACGTCGCCGTCGAGATCGCCTCGGAGACCTGCACCAATCCCAAGTTCGACGCCTGGGGCGTGGTGAAGGCGCGATTCATTGCGGGCGCCGTGAGCCATGCCCGCCCGCTCATCGCCGCCTACCGCCGGGAAGTCGCCGCGCGGTTGCCCGTGAGACCGCTGACGGATCTGGCCAGGCTTTATCCAGGCTTCAATCCGTCCAGACTGGCCCTCGCGCCCACCACGGACGGCGACCCGCCCAGCGCCTATGGTCTGGTCGCGGACGGGGTGCTTTACGCCGGTCCCTGCCAGACTCGGCATGGCGACTATCCCTATTGCGACGTGCTGGACCTGCCCTCCTATTCGACGGCCAAGTCGATTGTTGGGGCGGTGGGGCTGATGCGGCTGGAGGCGCTGCGCCCAGGGGTGTCGCAAGAGCTGATCCGCGACCATGTGCCGGCCTGCGCCCAGGGCGACGCCTGGGACGGTGTGACGTTGGCCAACGCACTGGATATGGCCACGGGAATCTACAACTCCGCCGCCTACGAGGCCGACGAGAACAACGACATGGGCGGGTTTTTCCGGGCCGAAAGCCACGCCGACAAGATCGCCTATACCTGCCAGCATTTCGCCCGGCGCGCGGCGCCGGAAACCACCTGGGTCTATCACACCGCCGACCTCTACACCCTGGGCGCGGCGATGAACGACATCGACCACAAACGGGGCGGCAAGGACTATTACGACGACGTGGTGCAGCCCCTGTGGCGCTCGCTGCGGCTCAGCGAGACGATCATGGGCACCCGGCGCACCCTGGATGCGGCGGGGCAGCCGTGGACGGCGTTCGGCCTGACCTATCATGCCGACGATATCGTCCGCGTCGCGGGCTGGCTGAGCGGCGGGGCGAAGATCGACGGCAAGGCCGCGCTTGATCCGGGCATGCTGGCCGCCGCTCTGCAACGCGACCCTGCCAGGCCCGGTCTCGATGCCGGGACCGGATTTCACTACAAGGATGGATTCTGGGCTCGTAGCACCGCCGCCGCACTGGGCTGCGACAAGCCGCTGTGGATTCCGTTCATGTCGGGCTTTGGCGGCATCTCTGTGGTCATCCTGCCGCGCGGCATGACCTATTACTATTTCGGCGACGGCGGCGTCTTCGACTGGACCGCCGCGGCGGTGGAAGCCAACAAGATCAAGCCGATGTGCCCGTGAGGCGCCAGCGCGCCTACCCCCTGGCCACCTCCCCGTCGGACGTCGCGGTCAGGGTCTTCGGCACCAGCAACAGAACTGGGGCCAGAAAGACGTAAACGGCCGTGGTGGCGATCACCACGATGGTGAAGCCGCCCTTGTGATCGTAGAGATAGGTTCCCCACAGATCGCCGAACCGGCCCGATATGTAATAGGTTGTGGTCAAAACCAGCATCATCAGCGTGCCTTCCAGCCCTCTGGGCGAGGAGCGGATGGCCAGATCGATATAGGCCGCCGAGCAAAAGCCGCTCATCAGGCCCATGACCAGGGCGGCGATCATCGCGCCGCTCGGCGTATGAACTAGCAGCAGCGGAATCATCGAGGGGATGCCGATGATCGTGCCCCACCACAATAGCGGCGACAGGCGCGTCTTCTGGCAGACGAAGCTGTAGAAAACCGCCATGATCATCGATCCCACCCAGTAGAGGGCGAAAACCGCGCCGACCTGGCTGTCGCTCGCCGCCATGTGGTTGGACAGGTGATAGGTCATCGCCGTGCCGAAGGCGGGCTGAAAGTTCCAGATCAACATTAGCAGGGTGATGGGATAGACGGGCCAGTGCCGCAAAAGTCTCGCGATGTCGCCCCGCAGCGAATGGACGCGGGCGGTCGCGTGGGCCGTGAACAGCGCCTTGGGGCCAAAGGCGCCCAGAACGGCGGTGAGGATCATCAGGCCGCCGCCGACCAGAAACAGCGCGCGCGCCGCGCCAGCGCCGTTAAGGCCTTCGATGGCCTGACTGAGCACGCCGCCTATCAGGTAGCCGACGACTATGGGAATCCACGAGGCGACCAGCATCACCACGCTGGCCTGTCCCGGCATGACGTGCTGCTGGCCCATGGTGGTGAAGATGCCGTTGGCGGCGCTCAAGGCGACCAGGACGGTGGAGGTCACCACCAGCAGGCCGCCCATCAGAACCGCGTAGCTGGGCTGCAGGAACGCGAGCGCGCCAAAGATGGCCGCGCTGACCAGGCCGAAAATGACCAGATGGCCCCGGTCGCCGGTCCCGAACGGGTTCCACCGGTCGCGCAGCAGCCCAAGGGCGAAGGACAGATAGAGCGGGATGCTGACCCACAGATTGAACTGGGCCGTAGCGTTGGCCGACAGATGCAGCCGGTTCTTCAGGAAGAACACCACGGGAATGCTGATCAGTCCGCCACTGGGAGCGGCCAGACTGAGCAACAGCAGGATCAGGCCTGCCTGCGACAACAGCCTGACCCGCCGGGATACGGGCAGCGGCGTGGGGGCCATCATATCAGCGGCCACAGACCGGCGTCCTGCGGATGGCTCGATTCATGTGCGTCGCCTCCGGCCTTGCCTGAAAGGCGAGCCCCGTCCAAAACGGTGAACCAGGGCGTCGGCGCTGTCAAATCTCAGGCCGATGACGGGTTCGGGCAAGCGTCTCAGGCGAACATCTCGAACCGGTCGAAATTGCCCTTCAGGATGGCCGGCGCACTGGGCTGGCCCAGCCAGCCGCCGATCATGGTCGCATAGACCCGCCGAAAATCGGTGGTGAACTTCAGATTATCGCCGGCATCCAGCGCGGTCAGGCTGGGGATCTGCCCGTAGTGGCCGCCCTTTACCCGCCCGCCCACCACGAACATGGCGTTCGCCGCGCCGTGGTCGGTGCCCTGGCTGGTGTTTTCGGGCACACGCCGGCCAAACTCGGAAAAGGCCATCAGGGTCACGTCATTGGCGCGCCCCAGCCGCTGCATGTCCTGCATGAACCCGGACACCGCGTCCGATGTGTAGGTGAGCAGGCGCTGATGCTGATCGGTCTGCACCACGTGGGTGTCGAAGGCGTTGTTGGGATAGGCCGTATAGTAGAGCCGGGCCGGCATTTTGGCGGCGATCATCGCCGCCACCCGGCGAAGGCCCAGGTCGTTGAAGCCATAGTCGATGGGCGAGCGGTACCCGCTCCAAGCCTCACGGATCAGGGTCGAGGACTGGCTGGCGCTTTTGGCCAGGTCCAGCAGATACTGCCGCGAGGGATTGGCGACGCCGGCGCTTGCGTCGGGGGCGGCGGCAAGCACGGCCTTTTCCTGGACGAAGGCGTCGCGCGTGAAACTGTCGGGATTGGCGAAGACGATTGGCGTGTGCTTTTCGGCGCGCACGGCAAGGGATTCAATGGCGCTGATATTGACCAGATAGTTGGGCGGCGCGGACGGCGCCATGGCGTCGGCCAGGCGCCCGACCCAGCCATAGGCCTCTCCGGCGTTCGGCGCGGCCGTCTGCCAATAGGCCATCGAGGTGAAGTGCGAGAACGACGGGTTTTCGTAGCCGCAGCCGTGGACGATGGCGAGCTTGCCGTCCTTGAACAGGCGCTCAAATCCGGTCATCCCGCCGTTGAACCCGAAATGATCATCGATGACGCGGATGGCGGACTTGCGCTGACCGATGGTCGGGCGAAGGCGGTAGTAGGCGTCGTCGGCGTAGGGCACGACGGTGTTCAGCCCGTCATTGCCGCCGGACAGCTCCAGCACCACCAGGATGCGGTTCGGATCGCCGCCGGCCAGCGTCTGGGCGAACGCGCCGCCGCCGATCGCCAGGGGCGCCAGCGCCGCGACCGCGCCGCCCGCCTGGAGCAAGGTCCGTCGTGTGGGGGATGGATTGCCTTCGCTCATGATCTCAATCCAGCTGATATTCGGGCTGGCTCATCACCAGGTGCAGCGTCATGCGCAGCGGCTGTTCCATATAGCTTGCCGCGGCCACGAGGTCGGATGTGCCAAGCTCGCCGTCGAGGAAGGCGATCATCCTGGCCCGCGCCGCCGCGCCGGGCGCAACGCGCATGAAGCGGGTGGTGAAATGATCGACGGCATCGCTCGTTGTCTTCGCGCCCGCCGCCTGAACCATGGCGCACAGGTTGATCTGGGCGGTGTCTCTGGGGATGGCCTTGACCCGCTCGATGGCCATTTGCCAGCCGCGATAGCTGCCGTAGCGGGTGTTGAAATCCTCGTCCCGGTCGATGTTGGCGTTGGACTGGGCCATC
>CAZJBC010000095.1:0-9810 GCA_964543805.1 uncultured Brevundimonas sp. | reverse complement strand
AACGCGCGACAAAACAGCACTCAGGCGGAGTGGCCGGATGCGGTCACTCCGTCGATGAGCTGGGCCTTGGCGTGGCGACGATCAGATGACCGTCCATGTTCATTCGCCCCAGGCCTTCGACTTCATAGACCGCTTCGAATGAGCGGACGCCGTGCAGACCGGCGTCGAGCGTTTTCAGTTCCGCAACGTTGGTGGCCACGTCGGCCGATTGCATGACGCCGATATCGCGGGTGCCGGCCAGAACGACGATGCGGTTGCCGTTCGGCCCCCCGAAGCTGGCGATATAACCATAGTCATGATGCATGCGATTGTCGGCGGGGCGTCCCGCCTGGCTGGGATAGATCAGGCGCGTGTCGCGATCGAGAAGCTCGTCATAGACCTTTGTGCCGGCCGGAAAGTCTTCGCCGACGCCAAATCGCGAACCGGTAAAAACCGTGTTCTCCAGTTTCCCCAGGCCGCTCAGATAGCCGACATAGACCACGTGGCCGCTCTTCAGCATGTCCGGTTCCAGTTCGCTGGCGGTGACGGTATGCAGCACGCCACCCCGGGCGATCGACTTGAGGAACGGCAACAGCTCGGTCAGTCCCAGCGCCGCGCCAAGCGGCAGATAGGTCAGGTCCAGGTCGACATAGCGGCCCACCTTGTCTGGATGATCGGTCAGGAACTGGCCCAGATCGAGCCGTGAATTGACATCGAACTCGCGCACCATCCGGGCGATGCCGCCGTTCTTGTCGGTCTCGCCAAAGATATAATAGTCGCCCAGCACCAGATAGATCTGACGCGGATTGGCCACCGCCGACGTCCACAGCTGCGAGCGGCGCACGTCGCGGTAGGGGTCATTGACCCAAGGTCCCTTGGTCGCCAGCAGGGCTCCGGCTCCGCCCGCCGCCAGCACGCCGGCCGCCGACCCGGCGCCAATCACCATGGCCCTGCGGCTCAGTCCGGCCGGCGCCTCCGGTTCGGCCGCGAGCGCATTGGCGGTGACCGCCAGGCGATATTCGCCGCGTGGAATGACCAGACGCACCGGCGCGGCGGCGCCCAGCTTGTCATAGTAGTCTTCCAGCTTCTTGCGCAGGCGGTGCACATAGACGCGAACCGAGGCGTCGCCTGGATCGGCGCCGCTCTTGCGGAACACCTCGATGGCGATGTCGATTTCGCCGACCGGCTTTTCGGCGAGCGACCATTCAGCCAGAAAGTCGAACAGGCGGCGCAGCGGAGTCGTCAGCGCAAGGCCGCCGTTCTCGCGGAAACGATCGATCTCCGATCGCAGTTCCAGATCGCCAATTGAGCCGTCCACAGGCTTGCTTATGCGCTTTGTAACCCCGTGTAACAATCCCCTGGAACCGTACACTGCGCGACAGCCGCCATTTGACCGGGTAGGTAAAACTCAGCTTCGACTCCGCGGCGCGCCAAAGGTCATCAAGACCGGGCTCGCCCAGATCGTTCGCCTGGGGGGCGCTTAAAAGCCGCCTTGGCGGCGGTGTCTTCGCCGGCCGGATAAATCGCCCTTCCGGCCGGCGAGGATGCTACCGGACCGCCTGCTACTGCGGCGCGAAGTCGATCAGCTCAATCTCGAAGATCAGCGCCGAATTGTGCGGGATGCCCTGCTTGTCGCGGGCGCCATAGGCCATTTCCGTCGGCACCAGCAAATCCCAGGTCTCGCCCTTGCGCATGTTCGGCAACGCCTCGCGCCAGGCCTTGATCAGGGTGGGCAGCGGAAAGGTCTTGGGCTCGCCCTGGGACGAATCGACAACCTTGCCGTTGATCAGCCGGACTTCGTAATTGATCGTCACATTGTCTTCGGGCTTGGGGTGGCCGCCCTTGCCCGCCGGGCTGACGCGATGGGACTGGATGCCGGTGGCCGAGACCGTCCAGCCTTTCTGGGTCTTGTTCCAGTCCAGATAGGCCTGCTGGCTGGCTTCCCAGGCCGGCTGATCCGACGTGCTGGCGATGGTCGGCATGGGAACATCGGCCGCCATGGCGGCCGAGCCGGCGAGCGCCAGGGCGATCACGAGAGGTGCAAGTCGGGTCATGGGCGCAAAGCTTCCCTGTCTGGTCGTTTGAAGGATGTCCGGTCCGCCGTAGCGGACCGGCGAGATGGCCTAGCGGCGGGCGGAGGCCTGTTGAGCCTTGTCCGCTGCGTCAGCGGCGCGGGCGCCGGCTAGCACGTCCTCAAGGGCGTAGTTGCCTTCGTGGCAGGCGTACTCGTAAGGCGGCTCGGCCTTGGCGAATTCGTATTCGCCGCCCCAGTCGGCATCCCACATCGACGGATCATGGATCGTGAACTGGTAATCCATGCGGGTCGCCGACACGCGCTTGAACTTCTCGATCACGGTCAGGTTCTGCCAGCTGCCCTGATAGGCCTGGGTTTGCGGAATGTTGGTGGTCTCCACCACCAGGGTGTCGCCTTCCCAGTGCCCGATCGAGTCGCCGAAATAGGGGCGAATGCCGTCGGTGCGGTGGGTTCCGCCGATGCGGATGATGCGAACGTCGTGGACCATCTCGGCCCAGATCGCCACCGTGTCCTTGCCCTGCACGAACTGGTAGTTCGAGTTGTAGAGCTGCGAAAACATGGGCGGGCCGGCGCTGCGGCCGAAGGACAGGATGCAGCGTTCGGCGTTGCCGCGCGTCTCGGGATTCTCATAAGCCGGACCACGGGTCAGGCCCGGAACGCCAGGACCGCGATCGCCCTGGCGCGTGCCAGGCGCAGCTGCGGGAGCAGCACCGCCGCCGCCGCCGCCGCGACCGCCGCGGGCCGGCGGGCCTTAGCCTTCGCCCTCGCCGTCAGCCGCCGCCGCAACCGCCGCCGCGCCGCGTCCGGCCCGTCCGGCCGCCGCGTTCTTTGGGGCCGGATAACGGCCGTCGGGGGTGGTCAGCAGGCTGGTGCGGCCTTGACCGCCGACCCGCATCACAGTGGTGCCGGGATCGGTGAAGGCGGCGTTGTAGTTGCAGTTGGTGCCGCGATTGCCGCTGCAGTCGGCCTTGGCCGAAACCTCGGCGACCGTGGCGTTCACCGGGGTCGGCTCGTTGCCGGCGGCGATCAGGGCGTTGTTGCGCCCTTCGATCACGGCGACTTCCGCCTCGGTCATGATCAGTCGGTTTCCGTACTGGGCGGGGCGGGCCGCTGGCGTCAGGGTCGAATTGCTCCAGCCGCCCTGCAGGTCCGGATGACCATCCGACAGGCGCACCGGCTTGTAGGGCGTCGCCGCCTTTGGGGCGGCTTTGGGGGCCGCTTTCGGCGCCGCCTTGGCGTCCGCGGTGGCCGCCTGAGCGGATGAGCTCAGGGCCGGAGCCAGGGCGCAGGCCGCGACACAGGCCATGGCCATCGCCAGAAAATCATGTTTCGCCATCAGGCAGTCCTCCAAAACGGGGCCGGTTCGCGGCTCTTGTCCTCGCTGCCGGCCCATGGCCAGCGTGCTTCCGCCGCGTCAACAAGGCGGAATGGCGATAGATACTCAAATTACCGGGTTGGGCAAAGGGCTTGATTTCAATGTGGCGCCGAAGCGTTTCGGCTCGCCCGTATTCCGGGGCTTGGCGTCAGCCGCGCACCCGCTGAATGGCTTCGCTCAGAGCGTTCAGGCGATAGGGTTTGCTGAGCAGCTGAAAGTCCTCGCCCCTGGCCGTGGCGGCGGTCTCGCTGTAGCCAGTGGTCAGCAGGACCGGCAGGCCGGGCCGCTTGCGGCGCACCTCGCGCGCCAAAGTCAGTCCGTCGACGCCGCCCGGCATGACCATGTCGGTCAGAACCAGGTCGAAAGCCTCCCCGCGCTCCAGATGTCTGAGCGCTTCGGCCCCGCCATAGGCGCGCACGTAACTGTATCCCAGGTCGCGCAGCATGTGGCCGACGCCCTCGGCCACCGCGTCATCGTCTTCGACCAGCAGCACCCGCCCGTCGGTTTGAGCCGGCCGTCCGTCCGGCGCTCTGGCGGCGAGGGTCAGGGGCTTTTGGGATCGCGGCAGGATCAGGCTCACCGTTGCGCCCTGACCCAGTTCGCTGACGATCGACACCTGACCGCCGGATGAGCGGGCGAAACCGTAGACCTGACTGAGCCCAAGACCAGTGCCCCGGCCGACTTCCTTGGTGGTGAAGAACGGCTCGAACACCCGGGTCAGCAGATTGGGATCGATGCCCTCGCCAGTGTCGGAGACAATAAGGGCCACGCAATCGGCAGCCTCGACGCCGTCGGGACAGGCCCGATTCTCCGCTCGCACCGTCAGCCATCCGCCATTTGGCATGGCGTCGCGGGCGTTGACCGCGAGATTGATGAGGGCCAGCTCGAACTCGCCCAGGTCCACCTCGACCGGCCAAAGATCTGGCTCCAGCTCAAGGCGAACCTCGATGTCTTCCCGCAGCGAACGCTCCAGCAGGATGCGCATGCTCTCCACCTGGGCGCCCAGATCGACAACCTGGGTCTGCAACGGCGCGGTGCGCGAGAACGCCAGCAGCCGCCGGGTCAGGGCCGCGCCCCGGTCAATGGCCTGACGCACGCCTTCGCTCAGTTGGCGTCTCCGATCCGGATCGGAGGTCCGCTCGAGCAGATCAACGCCGCTCGAGGTCGCCATCAGCAGGTTGTTGAAATCGTGAGCGATGCCGCCGGTCAGCCGGCCGATCGCCTCCATTTTCTGGCTTTGCCGGAGCGCTTCCTCGGCGCGGGCGCGCTCCTGGATTTCGGCCTGCAGCGCCGAATTGGCGAGGGCCAGATCGCGCGCCCGCTCGGCAAGTTGAACGTTCGCGCGCCGAAGCGCGCCCTGCGCCACGCCCAGCACCAGCACCACCAGGGCCGCCAGGCCCAGGATCAGGCTGAAACCGGCGTAGCGGGTCAGGCGCTGCGCCAGCGGCCGTTCGGTCAGGATGATGCGCACCGAACCCAGGGCCTGACCGGCCTGGCTGACCGGCCGGGCGACGCGAAGTCGCCCGTCGCGGAACACCGTGGCCCGGGCGCCGGGCTGGTTGTTCATCGGCAGAACCTCGCCGGGCCGGGCAAAGCCGGCGACCAGCCGGTTCTTCGAATCGAACACCGCCGCGGCCAGAACATCGCCGTTGACCTGCACCGCATCGACATAGTCGCGCGCCGTGGCCGCATCGTCGAAGGCCAGGGCGCCGCGCACCGCCTGGGCCAGCAGATCGGCCTGGGCGCCGGCCTCGCGGGCCAGCTGAACCCGCTCATTGCGCTCGCCGACCACAACGACCAGCAGGCCGGCCGAGATCAGCATGACCACGCAGACCAGCGCCAGGCGCGACAGCCGGCTGCTGGCCGAGAGTTCCGGCGACAGCAGGCTCATGGCGCTCCCCTTACGCTGACGGCCAGGCTGAGCAGGCGCGAATTCATCACCAGGCCGCGGCCCAGCGCGGTCTCGTCGACCCTGAAGCGCACCCGGTCGCCGACGATCACGAACTGGATGGCGCCCCTGACCGGGCCGCTGGCCGCGTCGGTGACCACCAGGACGGGGGCGGCCTTCAGGCGTTCGATCTCGGCAGCCGGGTTGGCCAGCCGGCCGACATAGACAATGTGGCAGCCGGCGCGCGGATCGGCCTCGGCCAGATGACGCACCTCCAGCGGGCGGCCGTGGGCGGCCTGGCCAGCGGCGGCCCTGTCCAGTTCGCCGCCAAACGGATCAGCGCCGGCGATGCAGATGGAAATGGGGCTGTCGGGGGCGGCAAACGCCTCGGCCGGCCAGTCGACGAAGGCCGCGAAGCGCACCAGGTAGTTGGCCTTGATCGGGTACTCCAGGCTGGCGCCGCTGTCCGCCGGGTAGGCGCCTGAAAACCCAGTCAGGCTGAGCGCGAAAGCCGCGAGCATGCATCGCAGGGCGCGGCGCGGGGCCATCAGGCGCGCCTCCGGAGGCGGCCAACGGCGAACCGCCGCGGGGCCGGCCTGCAGGAAGGCGCCTGGGATCGCTTCATTCTTCCCCCAACGGCAGTCGGATGCGCAAGGACCCGCGCAAGAAGCTTAACCATCGAACGCAGATCTGGTTCCCGCCGTAAACGCCTGCCCGTAGAATTCCGTTCACCTGGCGCACGGCATCTGGTTTCATGGCTCCGAACCGAAGGGGAGAGCCGCGCGTGAAACTGGCAAGCTTCAGGGCGAACGGCGGCGACGCCTTCGGGCTCGTCGAAGGCGATGCGGTCATCGACCTGTCGACGCCGGCCGTTCCCGATCTCAAATCAGCCCTGGCCGCCGGCCTGCCGCGCGCCGCCCCACCGAAGGCGCCGCGCTACCGGCTCGACCAGATCACCCTGCTTCCGGTCATTCCCAATCCGGACAAGATCTTCTGTGTCGGCCTGAACTATCTGGAGCACCGCGAGGAAACCGGCCGGGCGGCCACCGCCCAGCCGACTATTTTCACCCGTTTCGCCGACACCCAGGTCGCCGAAGGCCAGCCCCTCATCTGTCCGCGAGAGTCAGTGATGTTCGACTATGAGGGTGAACTGGCGGTGATCATCGGCAAGGGCGGACGGCGCATCGCCGAGGCTGACGCCTTTAATCATGTGGCCGGCTACGCCTGCTACAACGACGGCTCGATCCGCGACTGGCAGAACCACACGGCCCAGTTCACCCCGGGCAAGAACTTTCCGGCCACCGGCGGTTTCGGCCCCTGGATGGTCACGCCAGACGAGATCGCCGACCTTTCGGCCGTGACCGTGACCACCCGCCTGAACGGGGTGCAGGTCCAACACGCCGCGGTCTCGCAGATGATCTTTTCCATTCCGCGCGTCATCGCCTATCTGTCGGCCTTCACCGTGCTGTCGCCCGGCGATGTGATCAGCACCGGCACGCCGGGCGGAGTGGGCGCCAAACGCACGCCGCCCTTGTGGATGAAGCCGGGCGATGTGGTCGAGGTCGATATCTCGTACGTCGGTGTTCTGCGCAATCCCGTCGTCGCCGACTCCTGATCCCGCCGCGCCGTGAAAGCCGCCGCCGCCGCCCTGTTGGCGCCCATCCTGCTCAGCCTGGCCCTGGGCGCGGCAGCCGCGCCGACCGCTGCGCCCGTCTATCGCCCGCCGCGCGCCGGCGACGGCCATGCGGACCTGCAGGGAGTCTGGACCAACGAGAGCCTGACACGCCTGGAGCGCCGCCCGCAATTCGGAGAGCGCCTGGTCATGACCGAGGATGAGGTCAAGGCGGCGGAGTTTCCCGGGGCTCTGTTCAAGGTCATGCGGGTCCGCGGCCAGCCGCGCACCAGCTTCATCACCAGCACGCCCGACGGCCGCGTGCCGCCGCTGAAAGCCGGCGCCGTCGCCGATCCCCGCTTCCACGTCATGGCCCCCGGCGAAAAGGTCACCGACAATCCCGAGACCCAGGCCGTCGACGACCGCTGCCTGCTGGCCATCGGCAATCTGGCGGGGCCGGTGATGTTGCCCCTGCCGAACAATTCCAACTACGCGATCGTCCAGACCAGGGACGCCGTCGTTATCGAAGTCGAGATGATTCACGATGTGCGCATCGTGCGCCTGAACGCAGCCCACCGCTCCGACGGCGTGCGCCCCTGGCTGGGCGATTCCATCGGCCGCTGGGACGGCGAGACCCTGGTCGTCGAGACCACCAACTTTCCGCAGATGCAGGCCTTCCGCGGCGCCTGGCGCAATCTGAAGGTCACCGAGCGCTTCACCCGTGTGGCGGAGGGCCGGCTGCTCTACAGCTTCATCGTTGAGGATCCGGACCTGTGGGCCGCTCCCTGGGGCGGCGAATACGAGTTCGCGGCGACCAGGGGCCCCATCGACGAATACGCATGCCACGAAGGCGAGGTCTCGATGGAACACATGCTGGATGCAGCGAGGGCCGCGGAGCGCTAATTCCCGCCTCACTTGTCCACGCCATCCGGCGCGCATACGCTCGACCCATTCAGTGATTGTTTGAGCGCGATGGTTGGGGACGATCATGACCACACTCAGGAAATTTGGCGCAGCCGCGGTCGTTGCCGCCGCCCTGGCGCCGCAAACCGCCCACGCGGCAATGCTAAACGTCGTCGAGGTCAGCGCCCCGCAGATCAATTGTGTATTCAACACCGAGTGCACGATCCGCGTCAGCGATTCGATTGGCGCCTTCACTCCGCCGGGTGACACCGGCGCCGCGCGGGTGCAGTCGCGCACCCTGGATGGCACAGCGCCCGCGCCCGGCGCGGGGCTCAAGGGTTTTCTGTACCGCGTGGACATGACGCCGGCGCAGGCGATCGGCCCCGCCAATTGCGTGACCGGCCTGGCCCTCGATTTCGGTCCGGTGATGCCGCTGCCCTACAGCCCCAAGGGGGCGTCCGACGTCTATGTGATTACGACCGGCGGCCTGGGCACTGTCGGTCTGGCGTCGGCGATCCAGACGGGCCGCGTCATCACTTTCACCTTTGCATCTCCGGTTTGCCCCGGAGAGACGAGCCGCTTCTTCGGTCTGGCCTCGAAGTCCACGACGCCGGCGCCTAGCCTGGCGACAGTGACATTCAGCCTCGGCGGCAGCGCCACGACGGACGACCGGGTCCCTTCGGCGAAGTAGCAGCGCGCGCGCCAGGAACTTGTTCGCAGTTCCGCCAAAGACGGAAGCTCCCACCTGTCCCTGCCAATCCCCTCACGCAAACACCGTGAACACGTCCTCGGCGCGGATTGTCGTGATCGTGCTCGGTGTGATCGGCTGCCAAGCGTTGCGGGGTATTTTGCCGGTGATGGTAATATCGACGTTGCCGAACGAGATGACATAGCAGGCCTCGTCGCCGGTGCTTAGCGTGCAGGCCTCGACAGACTCAATTTTCGACGGATCGTCCAGCGAGCGGATCCATTGGCTGCAGGTGACAGACCCATGGTTGTCGCAGCCGCTCGGCGTCAGACGCCCGGCCTTCATCTCATCCTGCGCCATGCGAAACATATTGGCGGCGCGAACGGCATCGGTGGCGTTGGGGGCTGCGAACCATTTGGCCGCCGTGCCTGGGTGAGCCGCATCGCAGAGGGTCGCCGGATGGCTTCCGGATCCAGGCATGAAGCCGGGAACGGGCAGTTGCTCGATGTGAAAAACCGGCTGGGCTTCCACCCCGGCGGGCTGTTTCTCATACTCCAGGAACTTGCCGGCCGAATCGACGCGATTGCCCAACCGGTATTGCAAGCTGACGCGGTCCTCGCGGCAGACATAGCGATACGACGTCTCATAAGGGTGGGTGAAGAACGTCATACTCTCGACGTTTTGGCTAAGGTCGAGCGCGAATTTGCCCGCCGGCTGCAGCACCGAAAGCAGGTCTCGCCGGGCTGCTTCGTTCGCTGCTGACGGCGACAGGGCGATCAAGGCCTTTGACTTGCTGTCCTGGCCGCCGCTGAGGCCCGAGACATAGATCGCCTTGCTGGCCACCGCCGCCAGGGGAATCAAGAGCGCCGCGCTGAGGGCGGCCGCCACCGCCCGGCGTTTCAGGTCTGGCATTGCCTTATGTCTCCCCTTTGCTGACCGGGACTTCGTTCGCAAGACTCGACGCCGTAAGGACTATCCTCAATTCCATTTCCCAAACAGGGGTTGTGCTTTAGTCTGCGCGCACGGCATCGGGGTGGACCACTGGCCATGACGTTTTGGAGGCGCGCGACCAGCATCGCCGCGGCGGGTTGCGCCGCCTTCCTGACCGCCTGCGCCACGCCGCCCGGGCCATCAGCGCCGCCTGCCCGGACCGCGTCGCTGAAACCGAACACCGCGCAGAACCAGGACCGCGGGAGCTGCGATGAGACCGTATCTGGCGACGAACGCCAGGACCGCCTGATCGAGGCCTGCACCCGCGCGATCGACTCTCACCGCTTCGCCGGCCAGGATCTGGCCGAACTCTACACCAACCGCGGCGCTGCGCGGTCGG
>CAZJBC010000094.1:0-9840 GCA_964543805.1 uncultured Brevundimonas sp. | reverse complement strand
TCGATGTTCAGGCGGTCGTTGACGGCGTAGGAAACGCCCGCCAGCAGTTGCCACTGAAGAACAACGTCCTTGCCGTCGATGGTGTAGCCCGAAAGGTTCGGACCCCACTCGATGGCCGGCAGCGGCACCGGCGCAGGCACCACCTGGGCGGTGGCCGGCGTGACCACCGACGTGTGGTACGAGCCCGAGCTCTGGAAGCTGGTCCAGGCCAGACCGAAGCCCGCGCCGACGAACGGATCGATCTTGGAGTCCGGCGCGAAATCGTAAAGCACGTTGAAGACCGACGAGACGGCGCTCCAGTCACCCTTCACGTTGTCCAGCGAGCGCATGTCGTAGACCTGGCCGGCGGCGATCGCCGTGCCCTGGCTGGCCGTGTTGGCGGCTGTGAACGGGTTGACCGCGATCGGCAGGCCTTGCGAATACAGCGGCCCGGTCGCGCTGACCTGCCACACGTAGTTGCCGTTTTGCTGGGTCGCCGGGTTGTAGAAGTTGTGCGGGTTGTTCACCGACACCAGGTTGTTGTGGCGATTGCCCAGTTCCAGTTCGACCCGGAAGTGCGGCGCGACGCGATAGCCGAGACGGGCGAAGCCCACCCAGTCCTGGTCGAGGTTGTTGTGATAGACGAGGCGCTTGCCCGTGGTCGCCGGAACCGACGTACAGTTCAGGATGGCGACGGAGGAGGTAATGGTCGGGCCGTCGGCGATGTCCGCGGCAGACCGCGAGCCGTCGACCGTCTGCGGCGAAAACAGGTTGTTGTTGGCCGAGACGTTACACGGCTGGATCCCACCAGCCGGGTTGGTGTCCGGGACGATGATGTTCTGCGTGGTCGCGAACAGGCTGTCGCGTTGCGACGACGGGTTGGTCGCCCTGGCTTTCCAGGGGCCCGGATTGTCGACCCCGATATCGAAGGCCGCGTACCAGCCGTCTGCCGCGTGGGCAGCGGAAGCGGAAATGAACGCCGCGGCAGCAGCCCCCGCCATGAGTTTGAATTTCATATCAAGAGCCCTCTCTTGCCCTCTACACGACCAGGTCGGCCGAGCAGTGTTATATCAACACTGGAATATCCCGAAAGTGTCAGCGACGCCACACTTTGTCTTTTTTCCAGCCACAGACCCGAGCAAGCTACACGAAAGACGGGATAGGCTTCAACCGTATTTCCACGTAACACCCTGACCGTGGCAAATTTGTCGAAACCCGCCCGGCTTCGCCCTCCGGCGCCGCTCGTTCGGCCTTAAACGTGACACATCTATGCCGCGTTCCGCAACCGAAACAAAAAGGGTCTGTCGTGGGAAAAACCGCTTGCCTTCCGGGCCGGCGATCCCGGGTAATGGGCGACCATGAACGATGTGACCTCCACCCCGCCCGGCGCGGGCTTTCTGCCGGATCTGCTTGGCATTGAATGGCTCGAGTCCGGTCCGGGCGAACAGCGCGGCCGGCTGGCGGTGGCCCACTGCCATCTGGCCCCCAACGGCTATCTGCATGCGGCCAGCATCATCGCCCTGACCGACACCGCCTGCGGCTTTGGCTGCATGCGGGCCCTGCCGCCGGGCGCAACCAGCTTTACGACGATTGAGCTGAAGTCGAACTTTCTGGGCGCCGCCCAGGTCGGCCAGGCGATCGCCTGCGCCGCCCGGCTGGTCCACGGCGGGCGAACCACCCAGGTCTGGGACGCCGAGGTGATCAATGAAACCACCCAAAAGCCGGTGGCGCTCTTTCGCTGCACCCAGCTTTTGCTCTATCCGAAGGCATGAGTTCGCCGACCCAACCCATGATGCTGGCCTGGCTGCGCAGCGGCGACTTCGTGCAGCGAACGCCGCACTCGAAGCTGCTCGGCATGGAAATTGTCTCGGTCGAGCCTGGTGAAGGCTCGATCCGCCTGCCCTGGCGCGAGGACCTGGAAGGCGATTCCGACACCCGGGTGATTTCCGGCGGGGCGGTGACCGCCCTGCTGGACCACGTCTGCGGCCTGGCGGTGATGGCGGCCATGACCAGGCCGGCCTCCTGCGCGACCCTGGACCTGCGCATCGACTACCAGCGGCCCGCCGAGCCGGGAAAGGCGGTCACCGCCCAGGCCCACTGCTACAAGGTCACCCGCCAGATCGCCTTTGTCCGCGCCAGCGCCTGGGATGAAGAAGCCAGCCATCCGGTCGCCACGGCCCAGGCGACCTTCGCCCTGACCCCGATCCGGATCCGGGACGCATGAGCGAGGCGAAAGATCGTTTGATCGCGGCCCTGGCCGCCATGCCTTACGCCGGCCTGCTGGGCGTCGCCGGCGAGATGATGGGCGACGAGCTGATCACCCGCCTGCCGTTCCGCGACGACCTGGTGGGCAACACCCGCCTGCCCGCCCTGCATGGCGGGGCCATCGGCGCCTTTCTGGAACTGACCGCCCTGATCAGCCTTCGGGTTCACAGCGCCCAGGCGCGCGCGCCCCTGACCATCGGCGTGACCGTCGAGTACCTGCGGCCGGGCCGGCCCAAGGAAACCTTCGCCCGCGCTGACTTCAAACGCCTGGGCCGCAACATCGCCAATGTCCATGTCGAGGCCTGGCAGGACGACAGCCACACGCCGATCGCCCTGCTGCAGGGCCGCTTCCTGGTCGGCGACGCGCCTTTGATTGATTGACCGGCGGCCCCGCGCCCGCTACCGCCTCGCGCCATGTTCGAAGGACTGTCTCCCCTCGCCCGCGACGCCCGCGCCTGGCCGTTTGAGCAGGCGCGCGGCCTGCTGGCCCGCGTTCTACGCCTGCGCCTGACCGATTCCGAACGCGACCTGGCCCTGACCCTGATCGATTCCGGCAAGGCGGACGAGGCGGTGAAGACCTTTGAAGCCCTGTCGCAGCCCGTCGTTTTCCAGTGCGGCTATGGCGCGTCTGGCCTGCCTCACATGGGCACCTTCGGCGAAGTGGCCCGCCCGACCATGGTCCGCTCGGCGTTTCGCGCCCTGACCGACGATGCGATCCCCACCCGCCTGATCGTGTTTTCCGACGACATGGACGGCCTGCGCAAGATTCCGACCAATGTGCCCAACCGGCATATCCTGGAGGAAGACCACGACAAGCCGGTCACCTCGGTGCGCGATCCGTTCGGCGAGTACGACAGCTTCGGCGCCCACAACAACGCCCGCTTGCGGACTTTCCTGGACGGCTTTGGCTTTGACTACGAATTCATGTCCTCGACCGAGTGCTACCGCTCGGGCCGGTTCGACGAGGTGCTGCTGCGCGCCCTGGAGCGGTTCGACTCCATCCAGAAGGTGATGCTGCCCTCGCTGGGCCCTGAGCGGCGGGCGACCTATTCGCCTTTCCTGCCGATCAGCCCGACCACGGGGCGCGTCCTGCAGGCGCCGACGGTTGAGCGGCATGTGGATCGCGGCACCATCGTCTTCCCGGACGAGGACGGGACCCTGACGGAAATCCCGGTGACGGGCGGGGCGGTGAAGATGCAGTGGCGGCCCGACTGGGCGACCCGCTGGACCGCCCTGAACGTCGACTACGAGATGTCCGGCAAGGACCTGATCGATTCGGTTCACCTGTCCAACCAGGTCTGCAAGGTGCTGGGCGGAACACCCCACGAAGCCTTCCATTACGAACTGTTCATGGACGAGAACAACCAGAAGATCTCCAAGTCCAAGGGCAATGGCCTGACCATGGAGGACTGGCTGCGCTACGGCGCGCCCGAGAGCCTGGCCTATTACATGTTCACCTCGCCCAAATCGGCCAAGAAGCTCTATTTCGACGTCATCCCAAAGGCGACGGACGAATATCTGCAGCATCTGGACGCCTTTCAGGGCCAGGAGCCGGCCAAGCGGCTGGATAACCCCGTCTGGCACGTGCACGCGGGATTCCCGCCCCAGAGCGGATCTCCGGTGTCGTTCTCGCTGATGCTGAACCTGGTCTCGGCCGCCAACGCCTCGGACAAGGCGATTTTATGGGGCTTTCTGAAGAACTACCTGCCGGGCGCGACGCCGGCAGATCAGCCCCTGCTCGACCGCCTGGCCGAATACGCCATCCATTACTACGAGGACTTCATAAAGCCGGCCAAGGCCTTCCGCCCGCCCAGCGATCACGAGCGGGCCGCCATGCAGGATCTGCTGGCGCGCCTCAAGGCAATGCCAGCCGATTGCCGCGACGGCGAGGCGATCCAGAACGAGGTCTACGCGGCCGGCAAGGACGCAGGATTCGAGCCCCTGCGCGCCTGGTTCACCGCCCTCTATGAGGTGCTGCTCGGCCAGTCGACCGGCCCCCGGTTCGGCTCCTTCGCGGCGATTTTCGGGCTGGAACGCACCATCGTCCTGATCGAGGAAAAGCTCGGAAAGTGATGAGCCGGGCCTGACGATTTTGCTCCTGATGCGTTCAGCATGGCGAAGCTGGGGTTTCGGACATTCGGGCCCCAGATCCACTTCAGGAGATTTTTCGATGCACAAGTTGATTTCTGGCGCCGGCGCCGCCGTGCTGATCGCCGCCGCCCTTTCCGCTGCGCCCGCCCTGGCGGCCCATACCGGTTCGGGCCCCGGCTCCATCGTCAATTGCGACGCCTCGGGGCATCGCCAGGCCGCCGGCGCGGTCATCGGCGGCATCGCCGGCGCGGTCGTGGGCAACAATGTTTCTCACAGCAGAAGCGCCCCCGTCGTCGGCGCCGTCGCCGGCGCAGCCGCCGGCTCCTACGTTGGCTGCCAGCAGCAGCGCGCCGCCGCCCGCCGCCACGCCACCGGTCAGTTCGAGACCACATCGGGCGTCACGGTCCGCGCCTCGCCCTCGAGCAACGCCCGCCGGGTCGACCACCTGGACGGCGGCCACACGGTGCAGGTCACCGGCTATTCCGGCGCCTGGGCCCATGTGCGTTTCGACAACGGCCAGACCGGCTATGTGAGCGCCTCGTACCTGCGCGCCACCGGTCACTAGGCCAATCTTCCGTTACCGACCGGGGCGGGCGCCGTACCGGCGTCCGCCCTGTTATTTTGCCGCGCTCGCCGGAGCCTGCGATTGACGCTTACGTCAAGGGAATGTAGGAAAACCTCCATCGCCCGCCTCCTCCGCGGACTCCAAATGAATTCTGATCGCACCTTTACGATCCGTCAGCTGTGCCGCGAGTTCGGCGTGACGCCGCGCGCCCTGCGTTTCTATGAAGACAAGGGACTGCTGAGCCCAAGCCGCAACGGCCTGAACCGCATCTATTCGCCCCGCGACCGGGCCCGTGTGCTGTTGATCCTGCGGGGCAAGCGGGTGGGCTTTTCCCTGGCCGAAATCCGCGAAATGCTCGACCTCTATGACGAGGACGAGATTCACGCGACCCAGATGGCCGCCTCGGTCACCAAGTTCCGCAAACGCATCGTCGAGCTGGAAGCCCAGAGGGTCGAAATCCAGCTGGCCATCGACGGTCTGAAGACCGCCCTGACGGCCATCGAGTCCCGCCTGGGCGAGGTGCGGCCCGACCTGTTGAAAAGCGCATTGAGCGCCGTTCCCCAAAAGACCTCCGGAGACAAGCCCGATGCCTTACAAGGCGCCGACCACTGACCAGATGTTCGTCCTGCGCGAGGTCCTGGGCCTCGAATCCTACGCCAACCTGCCCGGCTTCGCCGACGCGCCGTTCGATCTGATCGAGCAGATCCTCAGCGAAGGCGCGCGCTTTTGCGAGGACGTTCTGGCGCCCCTCAACAAGGTCGGAGACAAGCAAGGCTGCGTCTGGTCGCGGGACAATACGGTGACCACGCCCACGGGGTTCAAGGATGCCTACAAACAGATGGTCGAGAGCGGCTATCCGGCGCTGGCGGCCGACCCGGCCTATGGCGGCCAGGGCCTGCCGGCGGTGATCAACGTCGCCTATTCGGAATATTCCTCGTCGGCCAACATGGCCTTTTCCATGTACCCCGGCCTGACCCACGGCAACTATTCGGCCATTCACGCCCGCGGCAGCGACGAGCAGAAGGCGACCTATTGCGCCAAGCTGGCGACCGGCGAGTGGACCGGCACCATGAACCTGACCGAGCCGCATTGCGGCACGGACCTGGGCCTGCTGCGCACCAAGGCGACGCCGCAAGCAGACGGGACCTACAAGATCAACGGCCAGAAGATCTGGATCAGCGGCGGCGAGCACGACCTGGCCGACAATATCGTCCACCTGGTTCTGGCCCGCATCGACGGCGCGCCGGCGGGGGTGAAGGGCATCAGCCTGTTCATCGTGCCGAAGTTCATGCCGACCGCCGACGGCGGCGTGGGGGCGCGTAACGAGGGCGTCAAGTGCGCGGGCCTGGAAGAAAAAATGGGCATCCACGGCAACGCCACCTGCGTGATGTCCTATGAGGACGCCACCGGTTTCCTGATCGGCGAGGAACACGGCGGGCTGAAAATCATGTTCATCATGATGAACGAGGCCCGGCTCTATGTGGGCCTGCAGGGCCTGTCCCAGGCCGAAGCCGCCTATCAGGCCGCCGTCGCCTTCGCCAAGGACCGCCTGCAGGGCCGCTCGCTGACGGGCCCGAAAAACCCGAATGGTCCGGCCGACCCGATCATCGTCCACCCGGACGTCCGCCGAATGCTGATGGACGCCAAGGCGACCGTCGAAGGCATGCGCGCCCTGCTCTACTGGACCATCCTACAGGGCGATCTGGAACACGCGCACCCGGATGAAGCCGCCCGGCAAAAGGCCGAGGACCTGGTCGGCCTGCTGACGCCGGTGGTGAAGGCCTATTTGACCGACAAGGGCTTTGAGGTCGCCTCGCTGGGCATGCAGGTGCACGGCGGTTCGGGCTTTACCGAGCACTTCCCGGCCAGCCAGTACCTGCGCGATTCCCGCATCGCCATGATCTATGAAGGCACCAACGGCATCCAGGCGCTGGACCTGGTGGGCCGCAAGCTGCCGGCCAAGGGCGGGCGCGCCGCCATGGCCTTCCTGGCCGAGCTGAACGCCGTGGCCGCCGAGGCCGGCGATGACGCCGCCGTCGCCCCCTTCATCGAAGCTTTGAAAACCGCCATCGGCCGCCTGCAGGAAGCCACCGGCTGGCTGATGCAGAACGCCATGGTCAATCCCGACAACGCCGGCGCGGTCAGCAGCGACTATCTGCGCATCGTCGCCCTGGCCGGGCTTTGCATGGTCTGGACCCGTTCGGCCAAGGCCGCCGCCGCCAAGGTCGCGGCTGGCGAAACCAATCCGTTCTACGCCTCCAAGCTGGCGACGGGCCGCTACTTCCTCGACCGCATCGCCCCCGAAGGCGCCATGCATCTGGCCAAGCTGAAGGCCGGCGCCGAGGCGATGATGGCCCTGCCGGCCGACGCCTTCTGATGAGCCTCTATCACGCAACCATCCGGTGGCGGCGTGAGGGCGATTTTCTGGCCGGACGCTATTCGCGGGTCCACGACATTGAGTTTGACGGCGCCAGCATCAAGGGCTCGGCTTCGCTGCACAACGTTCCGGCCCCCTTCGCGATTGCCCAGGCGGCCGATCCGGAGGAGCTGTTCGTCGCCTCAGTCTCGACATGCCACATGCTGTGGTTCCTCGACCTGGCCCACCGCGCGGGCCTTGTCATCGATGCTTACGAGGATGCGGCCGAAGGCGTTCTGGGCAAGTCCGCTGAGGGCGTCATCGCCATGACCCGGGTCACCCTACGTCCGAAAATCACCTCAACGGCGTCAAGCGAGGCCCTGGCCCGCGTTCATCACGACGCCCACGTCCACTGCTTCATCGCCAATTCGGTGAAGAGCGAAGTGCTGATCGAGCCGCGCTAGAGCCTAAACGGGCGCGCTCTAGCCGGCGCCAAGGATGTTGTACGGATAGCTGTCCATGATCCGCTCGCCGAAATACTGCGCCAGGCTGGGCGCGTCCTGCAGCGCCCGGTGCACCGCGGGCGGCACGCCGACGAACAGGAACTCCTCGCCGCTTTCGAACTTTACGAGGAGTTTGGTGTTGGGCGCGTCATAGCCGATTTCGCGGATCAGACTGTCGCTGGATGGCATGGTGCGATCCTCCGTCGGTGGTCCTGTTCAACGCCGCGCTGCGCAAAGCCGTTCCCTTGCGGCCGCGCTTGAAGCAGGATGGCGGCAAGCATCAGGGAGAATCAGAGGGTCATGCAATCCTACAATCTCGTCGCACTCGTCACCGTCGCCGCCGTTCTGCTGTTCGGAATCACCGGCGGCAGGGTCGGATGGGCCCGCGGCAAATATGGCGTCAAGGCGCCGGCCATGAGCGGCCACGAAATCTTTGACCGGCACTTCCGCGTCCAGATGAACACCCTGGAGCAACTGGTGATTTTCCTGCCGGCGCTGTGGCTGTTCGCTATGCATTTCGACAATCGCATCGCCGCCGGCCTGGGCGTGATCTGGCTGGTCGGCCGCGTTCTGTACATGCGAGGCTATGTTGTCGATCCGTCCAAGCGCGAGATCGGCTTTTTGATAGCGTCCGTGGCCAGCCTGGTCCTGCTGATCGGCGGGGCGGCGGGCGCGATCATCTCCATCGCCTCGACCGGCTCGCTCTAGCAACGACTCAGGCCGGCAAGGCGTTCTGGACAAGAGCGTCGCCGCCACCCATCTTGAACTCCGGCGGGGGCCGAGGAGCTATCGGCATGAAACGTACGACAGTGGGCAAACTGGCGGCGGTCCTAGCGGTGGCAGCCGCTCTGGGCGGTTTGGCCGCCTGCGAGACCGCCACACCTTACCAGCCTCTGCAAAAGGGCAGCGCGACCTTTGGCGGCTACAGCGAACAGAAGATCAGCACGGACCGCTTCCGGGTCAATTTCCAGGGCAACAGCCTGACCGAGCGCGAGACCGTTGAGCGCTATCTGCTGTTCCGCTCGGCGGAACTGGCCCTGCAGGAAGGCTATGACTGGTTCGAACTGGTCGACCGCGACACCGAACGCCAGGCCCACACGGTGGATGTGCCCGTAACCGACACCTATCTGGCCTGGACGCCCACCTGGTACCGGCTGGGCAATAACCGCTGGATGGTCCTCGACACCCTGCAGCCGATCCTGCTCGACCACTATGAGCCGGAAACCACCGTGCGCTATCAGGCGAGCGCCGAAATCTTCCTCGGCCACGGCGCCAAGCCGGCCAACAATTCCAAGGTCTTCGACGCCCACGAGGTGACCGCAAACCTGGGGCCGACGATAAAGCGGCCTGAAGCTAAGTCCTAGTCGATCTCGGGCGTGAACGGCGGCGGCGGATCGCGCCGGGCGACCAGATGTTCGCGCCAGGTGATCACCAGGGTCGAGGCCACGACAATACCCGCCCCGATGAGGGTCAGCAGGCCGGGAATCTCATGGAAGGCCACAAAGCCGATGATCGTGGCGAACACCAGCCGGGTATAGTCGATCGGCGCCATGGCGGCCGCATCGCCCACATGCATGCCCTTGATGTAGCAGGCCTGGGTCAGGGCGCCGATCGCGCCCATGGCGGCCAGCAGGCCCAGATCGATGGGCGTCGGCCAGCGCCAGACGAACAGGGCCGGCGGCAGCGTGAAGGCGAACCCCAGCACCTGGGCCCAGACCAGCAGAGCCAGGGGCGTGTGATCCCGGGTCAGGCTCTTCATGCCGGTGATGGTGGTGGCGAACAGGGCCGCCGAGGCCAGGGCCGCGGCCTGGGGCGGGCCGAAGGGCGCATGTCCCTGATCAGCCAGGGACTTGAGCATCAGCATGACGCCGGCAAACCCGACCAGGGCCGCGCCGATCCGCGCCGGGCCGATCTTTTCGCGCAGGACAAAGGCCGCCAGCGGCACGATCCACAGGGCGCGGGTGAAGGACAAGGCGTTGGCGTCGGCCAGAGGCAGCTTCTGGACGGCGTAGAAGCTGAGGATGGTCGCCACCGCGCCGATCGCCGAGCGGTAGACAACCACCCATAGCCGCGTTGTGCGG
>CAZJBC010000093.1:9172-9857 GCA_964543805.1 uncultured Brevundimonas sp. | reverse complement strand
CGAACATGTCGCGCACGCGGCTGGCGCCGACGCCGACGAACATCTCGACGAAATCAGAGCCGGAGATGGAGAAGAAGGGCACGCCCGCTTCGCCGGCGACGGCGCGGGCGATCAGGGTCTTGCCGGTGCCCGGAGGGCCGACCAGCAGAGCGCCCTTGGGAATCTTGCCGCCCAGCCGCTGGAACTTGGCGGGCTCTTTCAGAAAGTCGACGATTTCGGCCAGCTCTTCCTTGGCCTCGTCAACGCCGGCGACGTCTTCGAAGGTCACGCGGTTCTTGTTTTCGGTCAAAAGGCGGGCCTTGGACTTGCCAAAGCCCATGGCGCCGCGGGCGCCGCCCTGCATCTGACGGACGATGAAGAACCAGATGACGAACAGCAGGATCACCGGCGCCAGCTGAAGGAGGATGCCGAGGATGGGAACGCCCGAACCGCGATCAACGTCGAAATTGGGAACCTTGCCTTCCAGGCGCTTGCTGATTTCTTCCTGGCTGTTGCCCGGCGTGCTGACGACGATGCGGGTATTGTCGGTCTGAACCATCTCCAGCTTGCCATCGGCGGGCCTGAGGATCGCCGACTTGATCTGGCCATCGTCGATCCGGTGCAGGGCTTCCGAATAGGTCACCGGATGGGTCGCCACCGTCGGGTCCGGACGCCGGACCAGCTCGTAGATGCCCAGCAGGACGAC
>CAZJBC010000093.1:0-9162 GCA_964543805.1 uncultured Brevundimonas sp. | reverse complement strand
TTCGCCATCCGTTCGTTCAAACTACGCTCATGCGCGACAAGGTCGCAGGCCGACGCGAACCGCGCCGGAACGAGCCACCGGGTCATGGGCGCCAGGTCCGATGCAAGGATCGGGCAAGAGCTTGTCCCATTTGGGGCCAGGATGAGCGGCAAGCCTGGCCGCACGGCGGCGGGCCAGGCGGCCAGGCGTCTGCGCGCGTCCGGCGCAAGACCGCCGATGTGTCCGCGCAGGGCGCTCGCCTGACCGCCTGCGGGCAGGCGGACTTCGTAGCGGCCATCCCAGACGGCGATTTCGTCTGGCCCCAGGGTCACGGCGGCCATTCCGCCGCGAAGGCCTTCCCCGGCGTTTCGCCAGACGGTGATGTTGTCCCCCGCCTCGATACACGCGCCGGCCAGGGTGGCCGAGACGGGCCCTTGCTGAATGAGGCGACCGCACAGCCTGTCGAGGGCCGCGCCGCGTGGAACCCGCAGGCCGCCGCCCGCGCAAACGAGCGCCGCACCGAGCACCCGTCGGCGCGCCTGATCCGCAGCGGCTGTGAAGGCGTCTCGGGCCAGGACCAGATGATCGCGCTCGAAACCGACTTGCCCGGCCAGGTCCGCGATGGCGGCGTCTTCGCCGGGCGGCGCGATGGCGGCGTTAGGCCGGCCGGCCAGGGCCCGACGCGCCCGGACGCGGGGGCGAGCCTCGTCTTCGTTGGCGGGATCGTCGATCCAGTCTGCGCCCGTCTCGCCCAGCCGACGGCGAACGCCGTCACGGTCCAACCCGAGCAGCGGGCGCAGCAGAAAGACGCCTCGCCCTTCCGGCCAGGCAGGCGAAGGGCTCCACTCGCGAAGAGCGCCCTGGCCGATCGCGGCGTTTTCCTGACCGTCGGAGGCTGTGTGACCGGTGACGATGACGCCCGCGCCGGCGCGTCGGGCGGCGTCGGCCAGCAGGGCGTGCCGCGCGGCGCGGGCGGCGGCGGCCACGCCCGTGGCCTGCGGCGCCTGTCGCCAGGTGAGGATTTGCGCCCGGGCGCCCAGCTTTTCCGCCGCGCGGCTGGCGAAGGCGGCCCAGGCCGCGCCGTCGGGCTGCAGCCGGTGGTCCACGCAAAGGGCGATGACCCGGCGGCCATTCGCCCTGGCCCAGGCTGCGGTCATTCGCAGGGCCAGCAGGGAATCCGCGCCGCCGGAAACCGCCACCGCGACCGGGGCGCCCGACGCCGGGTCCAGCCTGCGGTCAAAGGCGTTCAAGGCCGGGCTCTTAAGCGCACCGGGCCCGGGTGCGGGCGGCGCGGGCCTGGGTCTTGGCGGCGGCGGGCGCGGTGGGATAGTGGGCGTCCAGCTGGGCCAGCACGTCGCAGGCGTCGGAATTGCGTTTCAGCTCGATCAGCGACAGGCCCAGCTTGATCACCGCATCAGGGGCCCAAACGGTGGCCGGCCAGCCGCGGATGGCGGCCAGATAGGACTGGGCCGCGTCGTTGTAGCTGGCCTGTTTGTACTGCGACTCGGCTAGTTCATAGCGGGCCTGGGGCGCATTGGGATCGTCCGGATGGGCGGCCAGGAAAGTCTGGAAGGCCGCCGCCGCCGGCGCGTACTGACCGTCGATATAGAGCTGCATGGCGGCGGTGTACTGTACGCCCGGATCCTGCGCCTTGGCCTGGTCGGCGGCGGCGCGGGCGGCGTTGTCCTTGTTGAGGGTGTCCAGCGCCTTTTCCATCGCATCGACGCGGGCGACGAGGGCGTTGTTTGCCTGGGCCAGGGTGCGGATAGTGGTCGCGTCCGCGGCGGCGTCGCGGCGGACCGAGGCGATGTCGGTGGTGATCTGATCCAGCTGGCTGTTGATGCGGCGCAGGGTCTCCTGCACGTCGGCCACGTGGGTATCCAGGGTCGAAACCTGACCCTGGGTTTCCGCCGGCTGGACGACCACCGGCTTTCCGGTGTCGCGGCCCTGGAACAGGATGGCGCGCATCTCGCGCAGGGACTGCTCCACCCGGTCCAGGCGCTTGTCAGCGCTTTCGCCCAGGGTGCGCGGCAAGGGATCGGTCAGCGGATCCAGCTGGGCGCTGGCCGGGACCGACATCATCAGCCCCAGGGCGGAAAGGGCCAGGGCGGGAAGGAGGCGCTTTGACATGGACTTGGTCCGGGGCATCTGAAAACCGTTGGCGGGCTTGAGAAGAAAGGCCGCCGGAGCGCGGAGGCGTCCCGGCGGCCCTGATCTTACGTGGGTCGCGTCTGATTACCAGACCGGCCTATTGGGGCGCACCGCCGATGATGGCGGTATGACCATTGCGGTTGTGCTGCCAGGCGTCCTCGGTCGAGCCCGGATCGATGGGCCGCTCCTTGCCGTAGGAGACCACGGTGATGCGGCTGGTCGCCACGCCATGGCTGACCAGATAGTCGCGCACCGAGTTGGCCCGCCGCTCGCCCAGGGCAAAGTTGTATTCCTGGGTGCCGCGCTCGTCGGCGTTGCCCTCGATGCGCACCTGAACGCCCGGATAGCGCGCCAGCCAGGCGGCCTGGGCGTTCAGCACGGGCTGCGCGTCGGCGCGAATGGCGAAGCTGTCAAAGTCGAAATAGACCCGGTCGCCGACATTGACGACGAAGTCCTGCACCGTGCCCGGACCGACCCGGTTCGAGACAACCGGCGGCGGCAGGTTTTGCTGGGTCGTTGGCCGTTGCTGAAGGGGCGGCGGGGTATAGGGCGTGGCCGGCGCCGGCGCCTGGACGGGCGGCGGCTTCGCCGCCTCGGGCGGCTTCGGCGGCGGTGTGGTTGAACAGGCGACAATCAGACTCAGGCCAGCGGCGGAAAGGCCAGACCGGATGAGGGTACGGGATGTGAAACGCATCTTGGTTCTCCATCAGCCCAGCTTGAGACTACCCCCAGGCCGGAAAATTGCGCGTCCTCAGTTGGAAAACGCCCGCAATCGTTGGGACTCGTTGCCCGCTCGCCACATTCATTGCCGCAATCGGGCCTTATTTACGCAACGGCGACCAGCCGGGATCCGATCCGGGCCCCGAATAAGGGGCCGGTTGCTCGTGTCCAGTCAGGTCCACAGTCCACAAACGCGGACCGCCGCCCGGGGTTTCACGCGAGAACATCAGCACCCGTCCGTTCGGCGCCCAGGACGGGCCCTCGTCCAGATAGCTGGTGGTCAGCAGCCGTTCGTCAGTACCGTCGGGCCGCATGACGCCGATGTGGAAGACATTGCCCGTTTGTTTGGTGAAGGCGATCCAGCCGTCCTGGGCGTCAGGGCTCCACACCGGTGTCGTATAGCGTCCGTCGCCGGTGGACAGCCGCCTCTGGCCCGTGCCGTCGGCGCTCATGATGTAGAGCTGGGGCGAGCCGGCGCGGTCCGAGTTGAAGACGATCTGCTTGCCGTCCGGCGAGAAGGACGGTGAGGCGTCGATGCCTGGATCGGCAGTCAGCTGGGTCGTGCCGCCGCCGCGCACGTCGGCCAGAAAGATGTCCGTATTGCCGTGGCGCGAGACCGACAGGGCGACCTTTGATCCGTCCGGCGAAAAGCGGGGGCCGAGCGCCATGCCGTCAAACCGGCCAAGCGTCTCGGTGCGGTTGGTGTCGATATTCAGCAGGTAAAGCTGCGAGCCGGAATCGCGCAGGGCCATGTAGACGATCTCGTTCCCGTCGCTGGAGAAGCGGGGCATGAACACCTGCGCATCGCCCGCCGGGCCGGCCAGGAACTGGGGCGAATTGCCGTCCTGGTCCATCAGGGTGAGCACCCGCCGGCGGTTGGTCTTGGGACCGCTTTCCGAAACAAAGGCGATGCGGGTGTCGAAATAGCCGCCTTCGCCGGTCAGCCTTTCATAGATAGCGTCGGCAATCTTGTGGCCCAGCCGCCGCCAGCTTTCCTCGGCCGCGCCGAACCGCACGCCGAGCATCTGGTTGCCGGAATTGACATCCCACAGGCGAAATTCGACTACCAGCCGGCCATCGGCGTCGGCGCTGTCAACGCCGGTCACCAGGTACTGGCCGCCCACCAGCTTCCAGTTGTCAAACTTGGGCACGGCGGCGCCATCGACAGACTTATCGAGGAAGCGAAGGGGATCGATCGGGGCGAACAGGCCCGAGCCGCCGAGATCGTCGTGGATGATCTTGGCCAGTTCGGCCCCGTGCGGACCTGCGCCGGAGAAATCCGGGATGGCGATCGGCAGCGGCGCGACATTGGCGCGGGAGATGACGACGTCGCCGCTTGGTTGGGCCAGGGCGGGACTCGCCAGGCAGGATATCGCCAGAACGGCGGCGGCCGTGGCAACCATAGCTCGCATCATCGTTTCCTCAATCGGTCGGCGCAGACGTCGCTGGCTTTGAATACATAGCTCTTGGAACGCCAGTCACTGTAGGTTTGTTCAGGCAGACCTGTGAAAGGCGATGCCGCCTGGGCCGCGCTATAGGCGTTGAGAGTCGCCGCGCTGATCCGGGCATCGGGCAGGGTCAGGATCGCCTTGTAGGCATCGTCGCTCAGGGGAACTAGACTTCCGTCGCGATTGAGGTCCAACCGGAGAGTCACGGTAATGTTGCGGTCGCTGGCGCAGTTCAGGTTCCAGTGGTCGGCGATCTTGGCTCCGATGGCCTGCAGGGCGTTGGCGGTGGCCGCCCGGGCGGCGCCCTCCGCCTGGCGCTGGGCGGCGTCCTTTTCGGCCTGGGTCGGTCCAGCGCGCGCCCCGGACGGCGGCGCCGGCGTGGCGGCGGCGGTCTTGGCCAGGCTCTGGGCGAGCGCGTCCAGATTCACCGGCCTGGCGTTGGTTCCGGTGACGGCCGCGGTTTTGGCCGGGGCAGGCGGCGCCTTGGCGACGGGTTTGGGCGCGGGCGCGACCTTGGGCGGGGCGGGCGGCGCGGCCGGCGCCTTGACGATCGGCCTGGGCTTTGGCGGCGGCGGCGGCGCGGGCGGGGCGACCGGCTCGGGGACCGGGATCTGAACCTCCTGCGGCGCAGGCGCTTCCTCGGCGGCGCGCAGGGGCGCGGTCTGGGCGCTGGTCATCAGGGTGACGGGCGTGATCTGGATGGGCGGCGCATGGCTGACGAACGGCCAGACGAGCAGGCCGGCAAACAGCAGGGTGGCGTGCATGGCGGCCGACAATCCAAGCGCGGTGGGCCGGTTGACCGTCACCATGGGCTGCTAGCCTCCGGAATCCCGCAGGGGATTGCCGGCCGCCGGGGCAGGCGCGGCGGCGCCCGAGGACGGCCCGCCGGTGTCGGTGATCAGGCCGATCTTGGTAAAGCCCGCGGTCTGCAGGGCCGCCATGACCTGAGCGACCACCGTCCACTGATTGGCGCCGTCGGCGCGCACATTGATGGGTCGGTCCAGGCCGGCGTCGGACAGGCCGGACAGCACCGGACCCAGGTTCGAGAACGGCACGGCGGTGTCCTTCACATAGATGGCTCCGTCGGCGCGGATGGTGATGTTGAGCGGCTCGACCTCCTGGGCCATGGCGCCGGCCTCGGTCTTGGGCAGCTCGACCTTGATGCCAGCCGTCATCGAAGGCGCGGCGATCATGAAGATGATCAGCAGCACCAGCATAACGTCCACCAGAGGCGTGACGTTGATTTCCGACAGGGCCCGGCGACCGCGACCGCGCCGGCGGCCGCGCCTGGAGTTGGAGGAATCGAGCGACAGGGCCATGGCGGTCTATCCCTGTCCGGCGGCGCGGCGCGCGATGGCGGTCAACAGATCGTCGGCGAAGCTTTCCAGCCGGCCCTGGAACTTGCCAGCGTCGGTGGAGAACTTGTTGTAGCCGATATAGGCGGGAATCGCCGCGGCCAGACCGATGGCGGTGGCGAACAGGGCCTCGGCGATCGATGGAAAGACCGCCGTCAGATTGGCCCCGCCCAGGGTCTGGAAGGCGTGCATGATGCCCCACACCGTGCCGAACAGGCCGACAAAGGGCGAGGCGGTGGCGACAATGGCCAGACTCCCCAGCCCATCCTCGGCCGCGCCGCCCTCGCGGGCGATGACCGCATCCAGCGCCCGGTCGATGCGCTGGATCAACAAAGCGGCTTGGGTGTCGTTGAGGCTGCCCTTGGCGCGGGCGTCGCGCCATTCGCGCAGGGCCGCCTGCAGCATGCGCGGCAGGGCGTGTTTGGGCTTGTCGCCGGCCCGCTGGGCGACCTCTTCCAGGCTGCCGCCGGCGTCGATCTCTTCTTCGAACCGGTTGGCGCTGGCGTTGAGGCTGGCGAAGCGCAGCGCCTTGTCGATGATGATCGCCCAGGACCACAGCGAAGCCAGCGCCAGGCCGGTGAGCACGCCTTTCACCACCCAGTCGGCGCGCATGAAGATGGCCAGGGCGGAAAAGCTGTGAGCGTCGAGCGAATTCATCAAGGCCTCTTGTGGCGCGCTTGGGTGACCGATTCCTTACGAACCGGCATGGTGAAACTAAGGCGCGGGAGCAAGGCTGGCCAGCGCCAAGCGTTGCGCCTTTCGGCCGGATTGAACGGGAATCCGCCATTCATCGCTTGGCGGAGCATGATTTCGGCCGATCGACCGAGTCAAGGACGACCGGCCGAAAAAGACTTCCAGCAAGTGAACAATGGCAAGGTCTGACGATGTCTCAAGAAGGATCCAGCCACGGCCCCAGCTTGTCGACCAGTTCGCCCGGCAGCCGCCGCGGCCGCCCGTCCAGGCTAATCAGCACCACCTCCAGCCGCGCGGTCGCCAGGGTGACGCCGCCGCGCTCCAGCCGTTGGCGGGCGAAAATGCGCGCGCCCTTCAGGGCCTCGAACCGGGACAGGACGATCAGGTCCTCTTCGACCCGTGCGGGCGCGATGAAGTCGATGTCCATATGGCGCACCACCATGGCCAGGGGCGGCTCGGCGCTGAGCAGATCGCGGTGCGACACCCCCGCCGCATGCAGGGCCTCGGAGCGTCCGCGCTCGAAGAACTTCAGATAGTTGGCGTGGTACACGAAGCCGGAAAAATCGGTGTCCTCGTAATAGACGCGCACCGGGAAGCGGTGCTCGAGGCCAACGAAGCCGCCGATGGGAGGCCCGCTCATTCCTCGAACAGTCCCGGCTGGCCCTTCGGTGCGGTGGGGACAGCCAGGCCCAGGTGCTCGTAGGCCCGGGCGCAGGCAAGCCTGCCGCGCGGGGTGCGCTGGATGAAACCCTGCTGCATCAGGAAGGGCTCGATGACGTCCTCAACGGAGTCGCGGGCCTCGGCGATGGCGTGGGACAGGGTGTCGGCCCCGGCCGGCCCGCCGCCATAGTTCTCGATCAAGGCGCGCAGGTATTTGCGGTCCAGGGCGTCCAGGCCCGACTCATCCACGTCCAGGCGCGCCAGGGCGCCGGCCGCCACCGCCCGGGTAATCACCGGCGCACCGTCGGCGCCGGCAAAGTCGCGCACCCGGCGCAGCAGGCGCCCGGCCACGCGCGGCGTGCCCCTCGCTCGCGCGGCGATTTCGCCGGCTCCGTCCTCGGCAAGCTGGACGCCCATCTTTTTCGCGGCCTGGGACAGCACCTTCTGCAATTCGGCGGGGGTGTAGAATTCCAGGCGCAGCGGAATGCCGAAGCGATCGCGCAGGGGCGTGGCCAGAAGGCCGGCCCGAGTGGTGGCGGCGACCAGGGTGAAGGGCGCCAGGTCAATGCGCACCGAGCGGGCCGAGGGGCCCTCGCCGATGATCAGGTCAAGCACATGGTCCTCCATGGCCGGATAGAGAATTTCTTCCACCGGCGCGGCCAGGCGGTGAATTTCGTCGATGAAGAGGACGTCGCGCGGCTCGAGGTTGGTCAGGATGGCGGCCAGATCGCCAGCCTTGGCCAGCACCGGGCCGGAGGTAGCCCGGAAATTCACCCCCAGTTCGCGGGCGATGATCTGGGCCAGAGTCGTCTTGCCCAGGCCCGGAGGGCCGAACAGCAGCACGTGGTCCAGGGCCTCGGACCGACCACGGGCGGCGTCGATGAACACCTTGAGGTTGGCCTTCAGCTGCTGCTGGCCGACGAACTCAGCCAGGGTCTGGGGCCGCAGGGCCTTGTCGGGCGCCTCGAACTCAGCCGCATCGCCGGAAACAAGGCGCGTCATCGGCCCAGCTCCTGCAGGCCTGCCTTGATCAGGGCGGAGATTTCGGACTCTTCGCCCAGGCGCAGGGCCGCGTGTTCGACCACGCGGCGGGCGTTGGGTTCGGCCACGCCAAGGCCCATCAGGGCGGCGACGGCTTCGCCGGCATTGGAAGGCGGGGCGGGCGTGTGCGCCGGAGCTGGTCCATCGGCCAGCGGCTTGCCCTTCAGTTCGGTGACGATGCGCAGGGCCAGTTTCGGCCCAACGCCGGAAGCGCGCGCGACGGCGGCCTGATCGCCGCGCGCGGCGGCGGCGGCCAGCTCGGCCGGCGTGAAAATGTCCAGCACGGCAAGGGCCGCCTTGGGACCTACGCCCTGAATGACCTGCAACTGGACAAAGGCGCGCCGGTCCTCCCGGCTGAGGAACCCGTAGAGTCGCAGCCCCGCCGACTCCGACCACTGGCTTTCGATGTGCAAAAGGGTCTCATCGCCGATGGCCGGCAGCCTGGTCAGGGTGCGCGATCCGCAGCGGACCACATAACCCACTCCGCCCACATCGATCAGGGCTTCTTCCTCCGTGGTTTCGGCGAGCGCGCCGCGCAGGCGACCTATCATGCGGCTAACATTCGCGAGCGGCGCGCGTGGGCGTGGGCGATGGCGACGGCCAGGGCGTCGGCGGCGTCGGCGGTTGGCGACCCGGCAGTCGGCAGCAGGCGGGCGATCATGAAGGCGACCTGGGCCTTGTCGGCGCCGCCGGTGCCCACCACCGCCTTCTTGACCACCGTGGCGGCGTATTCAGCCACCGGCAGCCCCGCCTGCGCTGGCGCGATCAGGGCGCAGGCCCGGGCATGGCCCAGCTTCAGCGTGGAGGATGGGTTGTTGTTGACGAAGGTCTCTTCCACCGCCGCTTCAAGCGGCCTGTGGGCGGCGATCACCGCAGCTATGGCCTCGAACAGGATCAGCAGACGCTCAGCCAAAGCCAGGCCGTCATCCGGCGCAATCACGCCATGGGCGACATGGCTCAGACGCGAGCCGTCCACCGCCAACACGCCCCACCCGGTGCGGCGCAGGCCCGGATCCAGCCCCAGAATGCGAATCGCGTTCGTCATGCGTTCGCAGATTGAACCGTCAAAGGTTGCTATTAAACCCTGCTTATCCCGGCCAGCGGGCGAGCGCTGG
>CAZJBC010000092.1:0-9982 GCA_964543805.1 uncultured Brevundimonas sp. | reverse complement strand
GCGCGTAGCGCTTGCGCGGGCCCTGGTCTCCGAGCCGAAACTGCTGCTGCTGGACGAGCCCTTCGCCGCCCTGGACGAGATCACCCGCCGGGCCCTGGCCGACGATGTGCTGGCGCTGTGGTCAGCGTCCCGGCCGGCCATTGTCTTCGTGACCCACAATGTCGAGGAAGCTGTTTATATGGCCCAGAGGGTGCTGGTGATCAGCCCCGGCCCCGGCCGCCTGGCCGGCGAGATCGCCAGTCCCGGTCCCCTGCCCCGCCCGTTGGGCTATCGCACCAGCGAGGCCTTCCGCGCCGCCGTGGAAAACGTCTCGCGCCTGCTGGCGCGCGCCATGGGGCCGGCGGCGTGAAGCGCCTGGTCCAGATCTTTGCCCCCGCGGCGCTGATCCTGCTGATCCTGGCCGTATGGGAGGCGGCCTGCCGCCTGCTGGCTGTGCCGACCTATTTCCTGCCCGCGCCCAGCCAGATTGCCCTGGCGGCCGCCTCTGACGCGCCCCAGCTGGCGCTCGCCGCCTGGAATACGCTGAAGATGGCGATGACCGCCCTGGCTTTGGTCAGCGTGCTCGGCACGGGCCTGGCGCTGATGCTGGCGACCAGCCCCGTTCTGGAGCGCGCCTTCAAGCCGATCGCGGTGGGCCTGCAGGTGACGCCGGTCATCGCCGTGGCGCCCCTGGCCCTGATCTGGGCGGGGCTGGACCATTCCGGCCGCGCGATTGTGGCTCTGGCGGCCATCGTGGCGTTCTTCCCGGTGTTCTCAGGCGTCCTGACCGGGTTGAAATCGGCCGATCCGGATCTGGAGCGATTGTTCGACCTCTATGGCGCCGGTCGCTGGCAAAGACTGATGCGGCTCAGGCTTCCCGCGGCGATCCCGTTTATTCTCGAGGGTCACAAGGTCGCCGCCGGACAGGCGCTGATCGGCGCTGTAGTCGCCGAGTTCGTGGCCCGCACCGGGGCGGCGCAGGGCCTGGCCTGGCGCATCCTGGAAGCCGGCAACAAGCTGCAGACCGCGCGGCTGTTCGCAGCCCTGTTCGCCCTGGCGATCATGGGCGGGCTGCTGTTCGCCGCGTTCCAGGCGCTGGAGCGTATGGCGCTGAAGGCCTGGCGCGGGCGTTAGGCCACGGTTAAGTCCAGCGGGCGTATGGCTTTGCGAGCCCAGATCCCATTGGATTGCCCATGCGCCCGCATCTTGCCTTCTCGATAGCCCTGATCGCGGTCGCGGCCGCCGTTCAGGCGTACGGCCAGACGCGCTATGGCCCCGCCTCGCCGATCCCGGCGCCGGCGCAGTCCGCCGCCGAAAACGATGTCGGACCCACCCTGACCTGGGCCGGCAAGCCCGCCGCCCAGGCCGCCGCAAGCGGCGCTGGCGCTCCCGCCGCGCCCGAACCGCTTTCGCCATGGGCCAAACGCCAGGCGCAAGCCCGGGCCGCGGGCGCCGTCGCTTCGCTGCCGACGGCCGAGACACCGCACGCCCCGCCGGCCCTGCGCCCGGCGCCGGCGGACGCACCGCCGCCCGCTGCGCCGCCCGTCCTGCGCGGCATGACAGCAGCGCCGGCCCCGGCGCCGGTCCGCACCGTCTCGCGACCCGTGCGGACAACACCTTCCGCCCCCGCCCTTCTGCCCACCGCGCCGGCCGCCATCGCGCGGCTGCAACCCCAGGCCCAAAGCCAGCCTCAACCCGCGCCCGTACAGGCGCCGCCCGCGCCGCTCCCGCCGGCCCCGACCCAGACCGCGGCCGCCGCGCCGCCGCCGCCCGGCCCGGCCTTGCGTCCCCGCATCTATTCGGTGGGCCGCGAGTACGGCATGCAGCCCGATCCCCTGCCGCCGCCGGCCCAGGCCACGGGCGACGGCCCGGGCCTGACCCTGACAGATCCTCCGTCCAGCCCGTCTCTCGCGGGCCCGGACAACACCGACTATCAACCGCACGCCAATCAGCAGGCCAGGACGACAAACTAGTCCCCATGGCCAACAGTAAGCTGCATCACCTGATCGAACTGGCCGCCGAACCCTCAAGCGAGCGGCGGCGCGAGCTGCTGCGCGAGGTCACGGACCTGTTCTTCACGGGCGAGGACCTGCACAATCCCGCCGAGCTCGATTTGTTCGACGATGTGCTGGGCCAGCTGTCACGCGAGATGGAAGAAGCGGTGCGCGCCGAACTGGCGCAGCGCATGGCCGAAAGCGCCCGCCCGCCCCGCCGGCTGATCAACGATCTGGCCGGCGACGTCATCGCCGTGGCCGGCCCGGTGCTCAGCGGCTCAGCGCCCCTGAGCGAAGAAGACCAGCTGCGCATCGCCCGCACCCAGGGTGAGGCGCACCTGCAGGCCCTGTCGCGCCGCCAGGGCGTTTCGGCCCCGGTCACCGACGAGATCGTCAAGCGCGGCGCCGACGAGACCCTGAACGTTCTGCTGCGCAATCCTTCGGCCGTGCTGAGTCGGCAGGCGCAGGAAACCATCGTCGACCGCGCCCAGGCGAACCCGGCCCTTCACGAGGCGGTCATCGACCGCCACACCCTGCCGACCGACCTGCTGAACGAGATGTATTTCATCGTTGAGGCCCGGCTGCGCGACAAGATCCTGGAAAAGAACAGCGCCCTAGACCCGGCTGCGCTGGAAGCCGCCCTGAGCATAGGGCGAAAGACCGTCGCCGCCCGCGACGGCGCCCTGCCCCCCGACTACGTCGAGGAAGAAGCCGCAGTCCGGGCCATGAAGCGCCGCGGCCAGATTACGCCCCAAACACTGTCAGGCATGCTGCGCGCCGGCCACACCACGCGCTTTCTGGTCGCCCTGGCGGAACTGGCCGATGTCGACTTTCACACCGCCCGGCGCATCCTGGAGCGCAAGGAGCTGGACGCCCTGGCGATCATCTGCAAGGCCGCCGATTTCGACCGGGCCTTGTTCCTGACCTTCGCCATTCTCATTCTGGACGCCGACGCCGACGCCATGGGCCGGGCGCGCCAGTACGGCGACCTTTATTCCGAACTGCCGAAGGACGCCGCCACCCGCACCATCCGCTTCTGGCGCATGCGCCGGAACACGGGCGATGTGGCGGCGGCGTAGGGCGTTAAGAGAAGACTTGTTCGGGAGACTGAAGCGGATCGTCGCCAAACTTGTTGGGGCCGGTCGTGCCCTTGGTGCAGTACCAGACGAGCAGCAGGATCGCACCCAGCAACGGCACCAAGGCGATCCAGATCCACCAACCCGAATGATCGGTGTCATGCAGCCGGCGGATTGTAACCGCTATGCCGGGAAGAACCAGCCCCAGCGATGCGACCAGATAGACCAGATAGAGCAGTACGGTCAGAATCCCCAAATGGATGACGCTACCCACAATCCCGATCACCACAATCGCTGCAATCGCGAAGAGCATGTTGAAAAGACCGAAATACCAGTACTCCGACCTGGAGGCGCGACCCTTCCAGGTCGTGTATTTGTTGAGACAGCTCTTTACGGATTCCGACAAGGTCATGACGTTCCCCCTGATAGTCGCTATCGGCGCCGATCGCCGGGCAATTCCCCGAGCCCGGCAAGGCCCAATCGGGCGATACTCCGCCGGCCCGGGCAATTGTCAATAACGAGGTTCTCCGGCGTCGAATTCGGCGATTGTCAGGGGGCGCTAAAGATGATCGGAATGTGAACCCGCGCGCCTTCCGGCATCACTGCTTCACCATCAACCCGCATCGGCTTCATCTTGAAATCGGACGCCATGCTTAGGGCCGCGGCCCCGAAACTATAGCCCATCGGATCCTCCTTAATGACCGTGCATTGATTCACGTGACCATCCGACTGGACGAGACAGGACAAATCAACACGGCCGCTTTTTTCGAGCCGCAAAGCTTTTCCTGGATAAGCTGCGTACACTTGTGTTCCGGACGGCTTTTCCGCCCAGTCCGGCGTCTCCACTGACGTTATTCGTTGGGCGCTTACCACCCGTTCCTGAAGGCGGAAACTCACGGGCGCTCGAATATGAGCGCCGGCGGTCGGCAAACCGGAAGGCGACCAAAGGGACATCGCGAACTGATCTGACAGACTCAAAGCGGCGCGGCCGAATCCCGCGCCCGCCGGCGTTTCCGCAGTGACCGAGCAGTCACCAAGCTTTCCAGTCAGCAACAGCGTGCAATCCAGCGACGCCTGGCCCTGGGTTATCCCCTGCTGCGCCGCCACCTCCGGATAAGCCTGCAAAAGCGCGCTATTGGGCGGTACATGCGTCCAGTCCGGAGTTCCGATCGCCATCCCTGGGTCGCGCCCAGCGCCAGCGTCGAAAATGATCGGCACAAAAACCGTCGTACTGTCGATATCGGCGTCGGGAGGGAATGCCGCTTTGAATTTGGGAACAAGCGCCATTGCCGCGGCGCGGAAGCCCTGACCTTCCGGTTCCTCTGAAGTCTTGTCGCAACTTCTCAGGTGACCGTCCTTGCGAAACTCGCATTCCAGGACGACGCGACCGCCGATCCGGTCGGCTTTCGCGCCGATTGGATAGGCCTTTGCAATGTCATCTGGCGTCGGCGCCTCGCCCCACGGAACGATGACAATCATGGGAAATCGGACCTGAGACAGATCGAGCGGTTTGCAGTGGCTTCCGCACTGGAAGACAAACGTGAAGTCCAGGGCGATCGGCGCTGGTTGACCATTTCGGGAACCCGGCTTGAACTGGAACTTTGGCACCAGAGTCAGGGCCGCCGCGCCCAATCTCAGACTGGGATATTCTTCCGATTTGATCTTGCAGTCCTGCAGGGAGCCGGTGGTGGTGACGACGCAGGAAATCCGGGCCATCCCTTCGATGCCGAGTTCGCGCACCTGAGCGGGCCAGGCGGCATAGATGTCATCCTCGCTCGGCCCGGCCAGCTCCTCGGGCATGACCACGCCCGCCATTGGCGGGTCCATTGCGAAGGTGCGCACACCGGCGCCCGAAGGAGCGCCTCCTTGGGCAAAGGCAGATCCCGCAACAAGAATGATCGCTAGAGCTGCCGCCCACCTTGGTCTTGCCAACACGGTTCGCATTGGTGCCTCCCTGGCGGCAAGCCTGCCAAACTCCGGTTGCAAAGACCAGAGGCTCTATCGCGCGGGTCGCGCGTTCGACAGCGCCTCCGGATTCACCACATTGATCGGCGCGCCCGCCGCATAGGCGGTGATCTGGTCGAAGATGTCTGCGAACTGCAGTTCGTATTCGTCCCTGGTCACGTAGCCGATGTGCGGGGTCGCGGTCAGGTTCGGCGCGGTCAGCAGAGGGTCGGCCCTATCGCGCAGCGGCTCGACATCGAAGACATCCACCGCCGCGAGGCCGGGGCGGCCCGCGCGCAGGGCGTCCGCCAGGGCGCCGGGCTCGATCAGGCCCGCCCGACTGGTGTTGACGATCAGGGCCGAGGGCTTCATCCGCGCCAGATCAGCCGCCGTAACGATCCCCCGCGTCGCATCCACCAGACGCATGTGCAGGGACAGCACGTCGCTGGTCGCGAAGAACGCTTCCTTGTTGGCGGCCGCGGCGTAGCCGTCCGATGCGGCGCGCTCCAGCGAAGCGGGTCGCGCCCAGACCTGGACCGGCATGCCGAAGGCGCGGCCATAGCCGGCCACCACGGCCCCGATACGGCCATAGCCGAATATGCCCAGCGTCTTGCCGCGCAGGGAAAGGCCGACGCCGGTCTGCCAGCCGCCGGCCAGCAGACTGTTCATCTGCCGGGGGATCTGCCGCATGGCCGCCAGCACCAGCCCCCAGGTCAGCTCAGCCGCCGCATAGGACGGGCTGTCAGAATGCAGGTTGGACGAGACGATGACGCCCGCCCGGGTGCAGGCGGCGATGTCGATGTGCGGGTAGACGCTGCGCTGGCTGATCAGGCGCAGGTTTGGCAGGCGCTCAATCAGCGCCGCGGTGATCTTGGTGCGTTCGCGGATAAGGACCAGGGCCTCGGCGTCTTTCAGCCGTTCAGCCAGGATGTCGGTCTCCTGGGCGTGGTCGGTCCACACCGTCACCTCGTGGCCGGCAAGCGTGGCGAAACAGCCCAGCGTGCGCAGGGTGTCGAAATAGTCGTCGAGGATGGCGATTTTCACGGCCGTCCGTTGCGCTCCAGCAGGTCGCGGCCACGACCGGTCAGCAGGACTCGCGCGGCGTTCATGCCTCCGCCGGGCGCCGGTTGCACCTCGACAAGCCGCTCGCCCACAGCGTCCTCCCAGACCGAAAGGCGCGGACAGGAGGTTCGCCATGCCTCCATGGTTTCACCGTACGAGCGGGGCTTTTCAGCAAGCCAGGCCAGAAACTGGGTTGTCAGGGCTAGAGGCGCGGCGATGTCGGTCACGCCCGCCTCTATCCCACCATCAGGGCCTTGCCGGCAACCTCGGCGATGGCGTCCAGGCCGTACTCACTGAAAATGGCCTGGGCCTCGACAATCGCCATGGCGGCGCGCGCCTGACCGCCGCGGACCGGGCGGCCGATCTCGTCGCGGGCCTGGTAGATGCGGCCCAGATTGAGCTGGCACAACGCCCAGCCTACGGCGTCGCGGTGCGGGTCGGCGGCCGCCAGGTCGCAGCGGAAAGCGGCTTCCACGGCGTCGAGCTCCAGTGGATCGGCCCGCAGGGCTGCAATGCGCACGGCCAGGGCGCCGCGCCGCTCGCCCACCGCGGCGCGCATCTTCAGGGCCGGCTGGGATCTGACCACGCTCCAGGCGCGGTCATAGGCGCCGCTGGCCTTGGACCAGGCGTCCTCAACGCCGCTGGTCTCGGCCAGGGCCCAAAGGGCCGCGCCGTGAGCCGCGCAGGCCGCGGCCCAGTCGAGCGGACTGTGGTCTTTCAGAAGGGTGTCAAAGACGCGCGTCAGGATATCGACGGTCTCGGCCAGGGCGCGCACATCGCCGTTCATTTCGCCCAGACGGGTCATGATGCGGGCCCGTTCGATGGCCGCGCGGCTCCAGGTCAGGGGGTGATAGGCCGGGTCAACCAGGGCCATGGCCTCGGCCAGATCGGCGGCGCCGCGGGCGAGTAGGCCGTCGGTCTTCAGCACCTCGCCGCAGCGGGCGGTCAGCTGGGCCCGTTCGGCCCTCGCCCGGGCCATGGCCAGTTTCGCGGTCGGCGCCTCGGCCCGGGCTTTCAGGGTATTGATCGGCGCATCATAGGCGGTCAGGGCGGCCAGGGCGGCGACCGCCTCGCCACGGTCCAGGGCCTGCAGAGCGGCGATGCGGGCGCGCTTGCCCAGGGCGGTCGCCTGAATCAGGCCGGCGCCGGCGACGGCCGCGGACAGGGCGCGATCGGCGGCGGCGTTGAGGCCTTCGTCGCCAAACATCTCGCCGCCCAGCATGGCGCAGCGCGCCTGTTCCAGACGGGCCTGGGGCAGGTGTCTGGCGCCGGACGGATCTTCGGCGGCCCGTTCAGCGGCCGAAGCGGCCTTGCGCAAGGCGATCACGTCGCCGGTGCGGCGGGCAACCTCGCGCCAGGCGGACGACTGGCGGATGCGGGCGGCGGCGCGATCGGTGGTGCTGACCCGGCCGGCGGAAATATCGGCGGCGGCGGCTTCGGCCTTCAGCAAGGTCAGGTCCAGTAGTTCCAGCAGGGCCGGATCATCGCCGGCAAAGCCGTCGCGGGCTTTGGCGAAAGCCGGCTGAAACAGACGCTTGAACTCAAACATCGGCGAACCTCGCAGCGCCGGCGTCCCGGCGCGGGACGCATTGCGCGCCTATCCCTTCACAAGAGCAATACCGACGCCATCGTTCCAGGCAAATTCAAAACGGACTCAGCGCACCGTCAGATTGTAATTGGCCGGTACGCGCACACGGCTGCCCACCACCGGCAGGCCATCGTCCGACCATTGCGATACCCGGTATTTCGAAGCCAGCTGCATGGCCCCCATGGCCACGCCGTAGCCGGGGGGCGATTCAACCACCACCGAACAGGCGGTCAGATAGCCGCCAGGGGCCACCGTGCATTCCAGGCTCGAACGGGCCTGACTGACGCCAGCCGCCCGGGCGGCTTTCGGAAAGGCTGCGCCCAGGTCCTGATTGCTCGGCACCGTGATCAGGTTGGGCGTTCCGGCCACAGTCCCGCCGGCTTGCAGCATGCGGGCTGAGAAAGTAACGGGCAGCTTGTAGGAGGCGCCCACCGCCGTTCCACCGCCCGGCAGGCTGGTCGAAACCTTGAACTGTCGTGAAAGCGCACTTGCCGCAGCGCCAAAACCATAGCCCGCCGGCTCTTCGTTGGTGACCAGACACGGATCGAGGAAATAGCCGTCAGGTCCGACCGTGCAGTTCAGTGACACCCGGCCGGACACCTTTTCGCTGCGGGCGCGCGAAGGATAGGCGGCGACGACCTGCGCATAGCTGGGGGCCGCGTCGAACAGCGGCCGTGTCAGCACCTTTTGCAGACTGGATACGTCGCTTCCCGGGAGGTAGGTGCCAACGACGCCGCTAGGCGCGACATAGCTGGCGGTGATCGAAACCTGGGTCGCGACCGGCTGGCCGTTCTTCGTGGCCGGATGAATGTTGAGGTCCGGGGCCAGGATCAGCGTGGCGTCGCCAAATCCCATACCGGCCGGGTTTTCGGTCACCTTGGCGCAATTGCTGAGCGCCCCGTCGATGGTCAGGGTGCAGTTGATCTGCGCCGAGCCGCCGCGACCGGTGCGCAGGGCCTCGCTGGGATAGACCAGACCCACCGCACGGGGGGTGGGCGTGCGGATCCAGCGCGGACCGACATCGAAGGTCTTGTCGCCGATAGGGTTCATTTCAACCGTGCCGGTCGGCGCCTGGGGCCCGACCGGACCGGGCGCGGTGGTGGCGGCGACACCCTGGCCCTGACTGGGCATCTGGGCGAACACCGAGCCCGCAACCAGTTGGAGGATTATAACGGAGACCAAACCTGTGGTCCTACGCATCCTGTATTCTCCCCATGTCGGCGATTACACGGCCTGACATTAGCGCGTTTGGGCGCAAAAGCCACAACCGTCCCTCCGGGGCGGGCCGGTCAGCCCCGTTCGCGGGCCTTCAGGAAGGTGACTTTGGGGAATTTCTCGCTGGCGTAGCCGACATCCCAGGCGGACTTTGCCAGGAACACAGGCGCCCCGTCGATGTCCCGGGCCATGGCCCCGCGGTGCTTGTCCATGAAGTCCTGCTGATCGGCCGCCGCGCCGGAAAGCCAGCGCGCCTCGGCATAGGGGCTGGGCTCGAAGATGCACTCCAGGGCGTATTCGCCGGCCAGGCGGTCGGCCATGACCTCGAACTGCAGCTGGCCCACCGCGCCGACAATGAAGTCAGCGCCCATTTCAGGGCGAAACAGCTGGGTGACCCCCTCTTCGGCCAGACCTTCCAGCGCGCGTTTCAGGTGCTTGGCCTTGAGCGGATCCTTGACCCGCACGCGGCGCAGGATTTCCGGGGCGAAGTTGGGCAGGCCGGAATAGCGCACGTTCCCGCTCTCAGACAGGGAATCGCCGACCCGCAGCACCCCGTGGTTGGGAATGCCGATGACGTCGCCGGCGTAGGCGTCCTCGGCCAGTTCGCGGTCCGAGGCGAAGAACATCATCGGCGCATTGACCGACAGCTGCTTGCCCGTGCCGGCCACCTTCAGCTTCATGCCGCGGGTGAAGCGGCCAGAGGCCAGGCGAACAAAGGCGATCCGGTCGCGGTGGTTGGGGTCCATATTGGCCTGGACCTTGAAGACAAAGCCCGAAACCTCGTTCTCGCCGGGTGCGATGTGCACAGGCTCGCCGTTGCGCGTCGCCGCGGCGGGGGACGGGGCGGGCGCATAGGCGCCGATGCCTTCCAGAAGCTGGTCGACGCCAAAGTGGCGCAAGGCCGACCCGAAGAAGATCGGCGTCATGTGGCCTTCGAGGAAGGATTCGACGTCAAAGGGCTTGGCCGCCTCGGAAACCAGACCGGCGCCTTCGGTCACCTCTTCCAGCTCGTCAGGATCAAGGAAGCGGGAGATGGCGTTGGACTGAACGCCGACCGGGCCGGGATGGCCTTCTTCGTCGTTGGCGCCCTTTTTGTGGAAGGGCAGAAATTGCTGGCGACGCAG
>CAZJBC010000091.1:0-10005 GCA_964543805.1 uncultured Brevundimonas sp. | reverse complement strand
CGGCTTCATCATGGCCGGCGGGGTGATCCGTCACGTGCCGGCCCTGTCGCCCGAGGAGTACCTCTCCGGCATCGGGCGGGCGATCAAGCACTCGGCGCCGCCGCCTTCGGTGCTGATCCTGTCCTATCCATCCAATCCGACCGCCCAGTGGGTGGACCTGGACTTCTACAAAGAAGCCGTACGTCTGGCGAAAAAGCACGACCTGCTGATCCTCTCGGACGTCGCCTATTCGGAAATCTATTTCGACAACAACCCGCCGCCCTCGGTCCTGCAGGTCGAAGGCGCCAAAGATATCGCCGTCGAGATCAACTCGCTGTCCAAGACCTACGCCATGGCCGGCTGGCGGGTCGGCATGGTGGTGGGCAACGCCCGCATCTGCGCGGCCCTGGCGCGGGTGAAATCCTATCTGGACTACGGCGCCTACATTCCGATCCAGGTCGCCGCCGCCGCCGCTCTGAACGGGCCCCAGGACTGTGTCGATGAGATTCGCGCCATCTACAAGTCGCGCCGCGACGTGCTGGTCTCGTCCATGAAGCGCGCCGGCTGGGACATACCCTCGCCGCCCGCCTCGATGTTCGCCTGGGCGCCATTGCCCGAACAGTTCCGCGAAGCCGGCTCCATGCTGTTTTCAAAGCTGCTGATCGAGGAAGCCGGCGTCGCCGTCGCCCCGGGCATCGGCTTTGGCGAATATGGCGAGGGCTATGTGCGCATCGGCTTGGTCGAGAACGAGCAGCGCATCCGGCAGGCGGCGCGCAATGTGAAGAAGTTCCTGGACCAGTCCGGGCAGATTCTCAGCCGCGCCCGCTCGCTCGAGGTTGAGGAAGCCTAGAGCCTGTTCGGTTCTGATGGAATCATCAGAACCGGGCTCCAATTCAACGTGTTAGAGCGCGCCGGCCGGTTTAACCGCGTACACATAAACTTGGCGCGTTCTAGGGCGCGATGACCATGCAGGCGACCCGTTTGGCCTTCAGGGCCGAGCAGGCGTCTGTGGCCGATTCCGCCGAGAAACCGGTGAACTGGGCGCGGAAGAATCCGTTCACGGCGCTGCCGACCTCCTCGTCGACATTGGCCAGGATGTCCGTGAACCGTCGGCTCAGGGTTCTCAACTGCGACTGGGCCGCCGATCGCTGACGGAAGGCCCCGACCTGGATTGCGTAACCTCCGCCCAATACGGCGGCGGACGACGCGGACGGCGCGGCTGCGGGGCGGGTCGGAGCCGCCGAGGCAATGCGAACCGGGGCCGAAGGCTGCGCCGCTGTCGGCGTCGGCGCCTCGTCGCCTTCGCCGTCTTCGGCGTCGGTGTTGGAAGCCAGCTGAATGCTGGAAGGCGCGGGCGCGAATTGCTGTGACTCAAATAGGTTCTGCAGGCTGGCCAGCTGTTCGCCGGCGTCTCGGCGGCGTGCGACTTCAAACCCGGCGTTCAGCAGGCGGGCCACCTCGCCATCGCGCATCGCGCCCGACGATCCGCCCAGCACCACGGTGATCAGGCGGCGGTTTCCCTGCACGGCCGAGGCCGCCAGGTTATAGCCCGAGGCGCTGGTGTAACCGGTCTTCAGGCCGTCCACGCCCGGCATGGTGCGCAGCAGATTATTATGGTTGGTCATGGTCTTGCGGCCATAGGTGAACTGGTTCTGGCCGAAGTAGGAATAGTACTGCGGAAAATCGCGCATGATCGCCCGCGACAGGATAGCGATGTCATGGGCCGTCGAGATCTGCCGGCTGTCGGGCAGACCGCAGGCATTGACGAACCGGCTGTTGTTCATCCCCAGTTCCTTGGCCTTCAAGGTCATCATGGCGGCGAACCGGGTCTCGGTGCCGCCCAGATGCTCAGCCATGGCGACGGCCACGTCGTTAGCCGATTGGATGGTCATCGCCTGGATGGCGTCCTCGACCGAAAGCGTCTTGCCCGGCGCAATGCCCAGCTTGGTCGGCTGCATGCTGGCCGCGTGACGCGACATGGTGATCTCGTCGGTCAGGCGCAGGTCGCCGCGGGCCAGGGCTTCAAAGGTCAGGTAGAGGGTCATCACCTTGGTGACCGAGGCGGGATAGCGCGGACTATCGGCGCGGATGGAATAGAGCACCTCTCCGCTCTGGGCGTCGATGACGACGGCGGAGTACCGAGCTTCCGAACTGCTGCTTGTCTGGGCATTGGCCAGTGCAGGCAGACCAACCGTCCCGCAAAGCGCGAGAAGTCCCAGACAAAGGACGCTTAGGACGCGCCGGAAATCCTTGAACATGCGTAAAACCAATACCATCCGCGGAAGCCCCCCGGAAACCGCCTGCCATAAGGTATCATCCACCGATCCCATTTCACCAAAGTAAACAACTGGTGAGCGCGGCGCGACATGCGGTCGCGCCTCGCCTTAGTACTCTTATGTGCGACACTTTTGTGCACTGCACAAAAACTTCTTGAATCTGCCAACCACATGCGTTATATGACGAATATCGAATTGGCAGACCCACTTCACCACCACTTACGTTGCAATGCGGCACAGCCCGCACCCACAGGAGATAACTTGATGCCCAAGGCCGCTGACACCATTCAGACCACGATCGAACAGTTCACCACCGCCGGAAACCAGGCGTTCAAGGACGGAGTCGAAAAGTCCCTCTCGGCCCTGAACGACATCAACGCCCAGTCCAAGCAGAACCTTGAAGCCGCCGTCGCTTCGGTCACCGCCGCCGCCAAGGGCGCCGAGACCCTGGGCGCCCAGGCCATCGCCTTCTCCAAGAAGTCGGTGGAAGAAAGCGTCACGGCCGCCAAGAGCCTTTCGGGCGCCAAGACCGTGCAGGAAGTCGTCGAACTCCAGACCGCCTACGCCAAGACGGCGATGGAAGGCTACATGGCCGAAATGAACAAGGCTTCCGAAGTCGTCGCCGCCTCGTTCAAGGACCTGCTGGTTCCCCTGAACAGCCGCGTCACGGCCACGATCGAAAAGTTCCAGGCGGTTCGCTAACCTCTCTCGCAAGAGCGAACCCCTTATAGACGGAAGGCCCGGGCGGAAACGTCCGGGCCTTTCTCGTATCGGGATCAGACGTCCTGGATTTCACCCGGCCCGCAGGCCTCGGCCCGCTCTTCCGGCGTCATCGCCCGCCAGCCTTCGGGGCGCAGGATTTCCAGCGGCTCAAAACGGGCCTTGTAGGCCATCTTCTCGCTGCCCCGCACCCAATAACCCAGATAGACAAAGTCCAGCCCCAGCGCGCGCGCCTTGGCGATGTGATCCAGAATTATGAACGAGCCCAGACTGCGCCGGCCCTGAGCCGGGTCAAAGAAGCTGTAGACCAGTGAAAAACCGTCACTCAGCGTATCCACGAGCACGCAGGCTATCAGCGGCCCTGCCTGCCCGGCTTCCCCGGCCAGCCGGTATTCAATGATGTGTGTCCGGACCGCCGTGTCCTCGACCATGGCCACATAGTCGGGCCAGGTCATGCCGGCCATGCCGCCGTCCGCGTGGCGGGCGTCCAGATACCGGCGCAGCAACTCAAACTGCTCGCTGGTCGCCTCGGCCGAGGACATGCAGGCGGTCAGATCCGCGTTCCGCTCGGCGATTCGCCGTTCCGAGCGCGAAGACGTGTGGAAATCGACGGGAATGCGCGCCGAGACGCAGGCGTCGCATCCGGGACAGGCCGGCCGATAGGCGATGTTCTGCGAGCGTCGAAACCCGCCCAGGGTCAGGGCGTCATTGACCGCGGCGCCCTCGTTCAGCGGCAGATGGGCAAACACCTTGCGCTCCAGGCGGCCCGGCAGATAGGGGCACGGCTGCGGGGCCGTCAGAAAAAACCTTAGCTCGCGGGTCGGAAAAAGCTGACTCAACGGCGGTGGCGTCCAATGCGACTCCAAACCGGATGGAGTCCGCCGCCGATTAGGACAAAATCCGCTCGGCAGCGCAAGGGCTTAGCCGCCCGGCGGCGGCAATGGCGGTTTGTCGCGCATCAGCAGAATGGCGATACGCTGGTTTCCCGGCAGGGTCGGATCATCGGGATAGAGCGGTTCGGAATCGCCCATGGCGACCAGCCCCTTCAGGCGATCCGGATTGGCGCCGCCCTGTTGCAGGATCTGCCAGGCCGCCGCGGCGCGCCGGAACGACAGGTCCGAATCGCCGGCCTCGGGGTGTCCGCTGGTCCCGATGCTGGTGTGGCCCGAGACGCGGATGCGGTTGGGCAGATGGTTGATGGTCTTGGCCACCGCCTGCAGCATCAGCCGGGCGTTGGCGTTGGGGATCGCCGAGCCCTTGTCGAACATCGAGCGGCCGTTCTCATCGACCAGCTGGATCAGCAGGCCGTCGTCGGTGACGTCCAGGTGAACCTGCTTCGACAGTTCAGCCAGTTGCGGCATCTGCTGCATGGACTGACGGATGGTGTCCATGGCGCTCTGGAAGGCGCTCTGATCCTTTTGCTGCAAAGCCTGGCGTAGCGCTTCCTCGCTGGCCGAAGAGGCGCTGGCGCGGGTCGATGAGCCGTTGTCGACTGAATTGGGGCTGTCGGGGTTCAGCTTCGGAATCGCGTCGGTCGATCCGGCGCTCTTGGCGCCGTCGTCCGACAGGGCCGTGCCGCCCAACAGGCCGCCGTCGCCGCTGGTGGTGGCCGAAACCGAGGCCGGGGCGAAATAGTCGGCCAGACCCTTCTTCTGCTGCGGGCTGACGGTGTTGATCAGCCACATCAGCAGGAAGAACGCCATCATCGCGGTCACGAAATCGGCGTAGGCGACCTTCCAGGCGCCGCCGTGGTGGCCGGCGGCCGTGATCTTCTTCACCTTCTTGATGGTGATTGTGGCTTCGCCGAGCGCCATGCCCTACCCCGCTGGAACTAGAAGCTCCGAAAATCGCGCGGTCGGGTTAAGATGCCGTTGAGGATGTCCCGATCAGCAGGGCAGCAGCTTCTTCTTCATCCGCACCTCGCGAAGCGTACAGCTCCACGAGGCCATGACGATCGAGTGGGTGTGCACAAACCCGTCCTCGTGGCGCACCCCGTCCAGCATGGCGCCTTTGGTCACGCCGGTGGCCGCGAAGATCGCCTCGCCGCGGACGATCTCGTTCAGGGAATACTTCTTGTCCAGGTCGGTGATCCCCAGCCGGGCGGCCCGGGCCTTTTCGTCGGCGTTGCGGAACACCAGCCGGCCCTGGAACTGGCCGCCGACGCATTTCAGCGCCGCGCAGGCCAGCACGCCCTCGGGCGCCCCGCCCTGGCCGATGTACATGTCGATACCCGTGGCCGGATCGGTGGTGTGAATTACGCCGGCCACATCGCCGTCGGTGATCAGATAGACCCGCGCGTCAACGCTGCGCAGGGACTCGATGATCTCGGCGTGGCGCGGACGGTCCAGCACGCAGACGGTCACCTCCGAAGTCGAGCACCCCTTCGCGGCCGCCACGGCGCGAACATTGTCGGCGGCGCTCTTGTCCAGGTCGATCACGCCGTCCGGCAGGCCCGGCCCGCAGGCGATCTTGTCCATATAGGTGTCCGGCGCGTTCAGCAGGGTGCCGTGCGGCGCCCAGGCCATCACCGCCAGCGCGTTGGACATAGCCTTGGCCGTCAGGGTCGTGCCTTCCAGCGGATCCAGCGCGATGTCGATCTTGGGTCCCTTTCCCGAGCCGACCTTCTCGCCGATGTAGAGCATGGGCGCCTCGTCGCGCTCGCCCTCGCCGATCACGATCACCCCGTTGATATTCAGATTGTTCAGCGCCGTGCGCATGGCGTCGACCGCCACCTGGTCGGCGTTCTTTTCGTGGCCGCGGCCGATCAGGTGCCAGGCGGCGGTCGCCGCGGCTTCGGTGACCCGCACGGCCTCAAGCACCAGGGTGCGGTCAAAATCGGTGGTGGCCATGGGACTGGGGTATTCTCCCGGGAGGATGTTCTGGCGGCCTTATGGCCGGATTCTTATGGGCGTGCGATGCGTATCAGGCGCGGAGTGTCCAGCACTTGCGGCAAGGCCGCAAGTCGGGCAGCCGCCGCCATGATCTTCACTTCGGAAACTTCGTGGGTGGTTAGAACGATCGGCGCGCGACCCTGATCCTCCACCGGCTTTTGCAGAAAGCTGTCGATCGAAACCCCGGACTCGGCAAGCGTTTCGGTGACGGCGGCCAGGGCGCCGGCTTCATCCTTGATCATCAGCCGCAGATAGGCCCGGCCGGTCTGGTGTTCGACGCCAATGCGCTCCGGCGCTGACAGCTGGTCCGCCGGCTTCTGGAACACTGGCCGCACGGCCCCGGTCATGACGTCGGCGATATCGGCGCAGCAGGCAGCCGCAGTCGGCCCTTCGCCTGCCCCCGGGCCCTGAATGAAGATGCGTGGGATCCGCACGCCCTTGATGAACAGGGCGTTGGTCGCCCCGACCGTCTGGCTGAGCGGATGGGCGATGGGGGCCAGGGCCGGGTGGACCCGCACCGATACCCCGCCGCCGACCTTCTCGGCCGAAGCGGTTAGGCGGATGCGATAGCCCAGCTCGCGCGCCAGCCGGATGTCCAGCAGCTCGACGTTCTCCACCCCCTCGATCTCGGCGGCCGCGTAATTTGGCGCGCAGCCAAAGGCCAGGGCGGCCAGGATGGTGATCTTGTGGGCCGCGTCGAACCCGCCGATGTCCATGGTCGGATCGGCCTCGGCGTAGCCCTTGGCCTGGGCCTCGGCCAGCACGTCGGCGAAGGCGCGCTCGCGGCTTTCCATCTCGGTCAGGATATAGTTGCAGGTGCCGTTCAATATGCCGGCGACCGAGATAACCTCGTCGCCGACCATGGCCTCGCGCAGCATTTTCACCGCCGGTGTGCCGCCCATGACGGCGGCCTCGAACAGCAGGGGCGCGCCATTGGCCTCGGCCAGGGCGGCCAGCTCGGCGCCATGCTCGGCGATCAGGGCCTTGTTGGCGGTGACCACCGGCTTGCCCAGCGACAGCGCCGCCTCGACGCTGGCCTTGGCCGGCCCGTCCGAGCCGCCGATCAGCTCGACAAAGATGTCCGTTTCCGGCGAACTGGCAAGCAAAACGGGATCGTCGAACCAGGCGTAGGCGCTGACGTCGAAGTCGCGCGGCCGCGAGCGCGACCGGGCCGAGACGCCCGTGACCACGGCCTGGCCGCCGGCGGGCGCAAAGCCGGGATGGTCGGCCAGGTACTTGACCAGCCCGCCCCCGACGGTGCCCAGCCCCGCCACGCCAATTTTCCACGTCCTGCTCATGGGCAGGCCGGTAGCATTCCTGAGTGACGATTGCACCCCGCTGATGCGCAAATCTTGCGCTTAGCCCTTCAGCAACCGGTCCCGTGCCGCGTTCAGCTGGGCGGCCAGGCCGGCCGAGCCGCCCTTGTCCGGATGGGCGCGTTTCATCAGACGGGTGTAAGCGGCCTGGATGTCCTTGCGGCTGCTGGTCTCGGTAACGCCCAGGATCGAGCGGGCCTGGGCCAGGCTCATGTCACGGGCGCCGGGCGGCGGCGCCTCAGCAGGACGCTCGCGCTGGTTCCGGCGCGGAAACCGGGCCGAGGCCGCCATCCATATGCCGATGACCAACAACACGATGGCCGCCGGCCAGGCGTCATGCACCAGTGCGAAGGCCGCAGCCGCAAAGGCGAACAGCGCGCCCACCGCCGAGCCGATGCGCCAGGTCGGCAACCGCAGGCGCGCGCCGCCGCTGAGAAACAGCAACAGAACCAGGACACCGATCACAAGATAGGGCATTCGACGCTCTTGGCCTGAAACGCCGCTTTCGCCAAGCCGGATGCGCACGGACCAATTCTGCGCTATCGGCAGGCCATGCAGACCACTCTTCCCACCGTTCGCACGATTGCGGACCTTCGCGCCCGGGTCGCCGGCTGGAAGGCCGCCGGACTGACGGTGGGTTTTGTGCCCACCATGGGCGCCCTGCATGAGGGTCATCTGTCTTTGGTCACCCTGGCCCGCGAGCACGCCGACCGCGTCGTCGCCAGCGTCTTCGTCAATCCCACCCAGTTCGCGCCCCACGAGGACTTCAACGCCTATCCCCGTGACGAGGCGCGCGACGCGGCGCTGCTGGCCGAGGCCGGCTGCGATCTGCTTTACGCGCCGGCGGTGGCCGAGATGTATCCGCCGGGCGCCTCCACCTCGGTCATCGTCGCCGGCGTTTCCGAACCCCTCGACGGTCAAGCGCGCCCGGGCCACTTCACCGGCGTCGCCACCGTAGTCACCAAGCTGCTAAACCAGTGCGGCCCGGACGTGGCCGTGTTCGGCGAGAAGGACTACCAACAGCTACAGATCATCAAGCGGCTGACCATAGACCTCGACCTGCCGGTGAAGATCATCGGCGGTCCGACAATGCGGGCCGCTGACGGCCTGGCCCTGTCCTCGCGCAACGCCTACCTGACCGACAACGAGCGGCCCATCGCGCCGATCCTGAATGAGGCCCTGCGCGATCTCGCCGCGACGGTTGCGGCCGGCGGGGCGGTGGCCGAGGCTGAAACGGCGGCGCTGGCGCGGCTGAAGGCGGCGGGGTTTGGGCCGATCGACTATGTCGAGGTACGCGGTGCGGCCGACCTTTCGCGGCTTGGGCCCGGAGCGACAAACGTCCCGGCCCGTGTGCTGGCGGCGGCCTGGCTGGGCAAGACCCGGCTGATCGACAACGTGGCGGTGTAGGGCGAGCGGGCGGCGCGACGACAACGCAGACCTACCACGCCCCCAGCGAGCGCAGCTGCGCCGCCAGGTCGCTGGGCACTGCCGCTTCGCCGCCGCCCGCTGGCAGGTCCGGCGGCGCATCCTCCGCCCGCAGATAGCGCCAGCCCTGGAAAGGCCTGCGGGGTTGCGGCGCCGTAAGCACCACGTCCTTTGACAGTTCGATCTCGCAGCGGGATTTCTTGCCGGCCTCCTCGATCGTCTCGATGCCGATGATTGGGTGGCGCACCAGGACCTGGCCCTTGACCACCCAGTAGAGCGAGCCGCCGTCGAGGATCTCGTTGCTGCGTTTCGGCGTCATGCGCGTGTAGACGATGGGCCGGCGTTTCTCCACCCATTCGCTCAGTTCCCCGACCTCGGAGACGCCGACGCAGAGCTTGATGAGGTGCAGAGCCATATCCCCTCCCCTAACCCCGGCGGCCCCTCTCGCCAAGACTCACTCAGCAGCTTAGGTTGCCGCCGTGGCCAGCTTGCCTGACAGCGTCGCCGATACGGCTCTTTCGCGTCTGTTCGTCGGCGACGAAGCCTTGCCCGATGCAAAGTTGATCCACCTGCCCGGCGGGGAGCACCTGTTCGACGCGGACGATCCTCCTGATTTCGTTTATTTTCTCCGGGCCGGAAGGCTCGGCGCCATCCACCGCGTCGAGGGCGAGGAGCCGCGCTTTCTGGGCGTTATCCGGCCCGGCGAGCCGGCCGGCGAGATGGCTGTGATTGGCGGCCTGCCCCACCGCGCCACCGTGGTCGCCCTGCGTGATTCCGAGGTCATCGCCCTGCCGGCCCACGCCTTTTTCGCCGCCGTCGAACACAACCCGACGGTGATGATCGAGATCTCGCGCCTGATGCTGCGCCGCACCCGCAACAGCGGCGACCGGGCGCCCGCCGGCGAGCCCAGCGTCTACGGCGTGGTCGCGGTCAATGAAGGCCAGCCGGTGCGCGAATTCTGCGAACAGGTCTCCGACGCCATCGAGGCCCTGGGCTACACCGCCGTGGTCGTCGGCCAGGAAGCCCTGGCCGCACCGACCGAGTGGTATTCTAACGTCGAGGCCACCCACGACTTCATCATCTATGCGGCCGAGTTCGCCGACATTGGCTGGCGCCAGCTGGTGGGACGGCAGGTCGACCGCCTGTTCCTGCTGGGGCGCGGCAGTTTCGAGCCGCCGACCCGGCTGGAGACCTACGCCTCGCAGCCCCTGAAGAACCAGAACCTGGTCGACCTCATTCTGCTGCACAGCGCCGACAAGGTCCGGCCGTCGGGCTCGGACGTCTGGCTGAACGCCACCGGCGTCAGCCGCGTCTTTCACCTACGCGAGTCGTCCAAGGACGACATCGCCCGCATCGCCCGGGTGATTACGGGAACCTCGGTAGGCCTTGTCTTGTCGG
>CAZJBC010000090.1:0-10021 GCA_964543805.1 uncultured Brevundimonas sp. | reverse complement strand
GCCCGCGCCGCAGCGTCACGCCGCGCGCCGGACCGGCAGCCTGCTGACTCCGCAAGACCAGGAAAAGCTGCGCCAAGCGGCCCGTCAGGCCCGCGCCGCCGCTGACCAGACCCGACAGGTCGCCCGCGCCGAGGGCGACCGCGCTCGCGAGTTGGCCCGCCAGCTGAAACCGACCAGGGAACAGCTGGCCGCCGTTCAGGCCCTTATGAAAGAGAAACTGAACGACCCCAAGGTCAAGGACATCGCCCGCGACATGGAAAACCTGCGCCGTGACTTGCAAGCGCGCCGCCAGCCCAGCGATAGCTACGATCGCGATCCTGACCTGGCGCCCTAGAGGCCGGACCAGGGTCGGAACGGCTGGGGAGCCCGCATTGAACAGTCGCCGACTTTTCCTGACCGCCTGCCTGCTGCTCGCCGCGCCAGCTGGAAAGGCCCTGGCCCATCATTCCTTTTCCATGTTCGACACCGACAAGACCACGTCCTTCGCCGCCACGGTCAAGTCCTTCGACATGAGCAATCCGCACAGCTGGCTGCAGGTGCTGGCCGGTTCCGGCCAGGGGATCAGCGTCGAGTGGTCCCTGGAAATGGGCGATCCGGCCCAGCTGACCCGCGAGGGCTGGGCCAAGGACATCGTCAAACCGGGCGATCAGGTGACCGTCTGGCTGCACCCCTTGCGCGACGGCTCGCACGGCGGCCAGCTGATGGCGCTGACCCTGCCGGACGGACGGCAGCTGGAGGCCGACATCGCCACCGGCGCCTTGCAAAAACTGAAGGCGCCATGAAACGCCTTGCCGGTCTGGCGGGCCTGGCCTTCGCCGCCGTCCTGGCCGCGCCGGCCGCCGCCGACGACGCGTGGCGTGAATACCGCTATACGGACGCCGGCTTCATCGTCCAGTTTCCCGCTCCGCCCACGCTTGCGCCGGGATCCTACCGCACCCAGGCCGGCCAGATCGCCCCGGCCCGGATCTACGCCCTGCGCCAGGATGGCCTGGCCCTGACCGTCACGGTCGCTGATTTCAGCAACATCGCCCTGGGCGATCTGCCGGCCATTGACGACGCCCGTACGGCGCTTGCCCAGACCGGCGAGATCAGGCTCGACGAACAGGCCCATATCGACCTCTACTTCGGCCGCGCGTTCAGCGTCGCCGGCAGGGACGGCAGCCGCTCGGCCGTCAGCGTCTTCCTGGTCGGGCGCCGGTTCTACGAACTGGTCGCCCAGGCCCTGCCCCCCGATCCCGACGCCCACACGGCCCAAACCACGCGCTTCCAGGAAACCCTGGCCTTCATAACGCCGCCGGCGACAGACGCAGGACCGGCGCCATCGCCTTGACTCGTTTGGCGAAAGACGGGTCTACTGACGGTTGATTATGGCGCCCACCCTCTGACCGTAGGCACCTGATGCCCGCGTTCCGAACGCCCCTCGCCGCCGGATTCGCCGCCGTCGCTCTGTTTTGCATGGCCTCGCCGCCTGCCGCCTGCGCCAGCACATCCGACTTCTTTTCGCAGGTCGCCTACAACGCCAGCGCTGTGACCGGCCTTGGGCCCGATGTTCGCCTGCAGGTCACCGAACTGTATGGCGATCGGGTCAGCATCCGCATCCTGTCGGCCGGCGCCGAATACGCCGACGGCTGGCGCGTCGCTGCGGTGATGCCCGCCTCGGTCACCCTGCGCAAAGGTGCGTCGGCCCGAACCGTCGCCCTGCAACCCAAAAGCCCGGCCGAGGTCGCCAATCGCACCCGACTGGACATGGCGATCGCCCGCAAGGACATGGCCCAGGTCATCGCGCTCAGCGGCTCGGCTGACGACATCAACAAGGCATCGCCCACGCCCGATCCTAGTCCGGCCGAAGGCTACGGCGTACGCACCATCAACCTGCGCAACCTCGGAAACGGACGAACCCTGGTCCTGTTCGACGGCGTGCGTCTGGCCGATCCGCCAGCCCCGCCGCCGCAGCCGGCGCCCTAGAACCCGTACAGCGCCTTGTATTCGGCGTCCTTGCCAGCGATCTGCCGCGCGCAGTCGACCATCACCTTGGCCTGCTTCCACGTCGCGTCGTCCTGCATCTTGCCGTCCAGCATGACGACGCCTGTGCCATCAGGCATGGCTTCGAGAATACGCTTGGCGAAGATCACTTCGCCAGGGTCGGGGCTGAACACCCGCTTGGCGACCTCGATCTGGCTGGGGTGCAGGGTCCAGGCCCCAACGCAGCCCAAGAGGAAGGCGTTGCGGAACTGCTGCTCGCAGCCCTCGAGATCGGCAATGTCGCCGAACGGGCCGTAGAAGGCCTTGATGCCATAGGCGGCGCAGGCGTCGACCATCTTGGCGAAGGTGTAGTGCCAGATGTCCTGCTGGGCGGCGGTGCGCGGGACGCCGTCTTCGCGCACGTCTTCCAGCACCTTGTAGAACGGGTGGCCGCCGCCGACGCGGGTGGTCTTCATGCCGCGGCTGGCCGCCAGGTCAGCCGGGCCCAGGCTGATGCCCTGCATGCGGGGGCTCGCGCCGCAGATCGCCTCGATATTGTTGACGCCCTCAGGAGTCTCCAGGATCGCATGCAGCAGGATGGGTTTCTTCACCCCGTGCTTGGCTTCCAAGAGGGCCAGTTGCTGGTCCATGAAGTGGATGTCCCACGGCCCTTCGACCTTGGGGACCATGATCACATCGAGCTTGTCGCCGACGCCGGCCACCAGGTCCGATACGTCCTGCAGATGCCAGGGGGAATTGAGGCAATTGACCCGCGCCCAGTAGCCGACGCCCATGCCGGCGAAATCGATGGTCTGGCCCATCTCGACCGCGCCGGCCCGCGCCGCGTCCTTGGCGTCGGAGGGAATGGCGTCTTCCAGATTGGCCAGGATCACGTCGACGGATTTCGCCATCTCCGGAACCTTGGCGCGCAGCTTGTCCAGGTGGGGCGGTACGAAGTGGATCATCCGCTCGACCCGCACCGGCAATTCGCGCAAGGGCATGGGCGCGCCGATGGCCAGAGGTTTGAAGAATCCGCGCGGGGTTTTCATCGATGAAGCTCCGTCAATATGGGCTTCGTTTGGAGCCTATGCTGCGGTGCGTCAAGACTTCGGGGGCGGCGGCGTGATCGGTTGCGGCTCTTCGGTCGGCTGCAGGACATCGTCCGCCGCATCGTTCGGCCCGGCAGCCGCTTCGGCCGTCGGGGCGGCCTTTTTGGGTTTCAGGTTCAGCGTGGTCAGCGCCGCCTTGCCTTCCTCGCCGAACAGAGTGCGCAGACGCAGGTCGCGCTGCGGCAGGGGAATTTCGAACCCGCCCGCCCGCAAGGCGTCCTCAATAGCCCAGGTATAGGCGGCGTGGACGGCGTTTGGGCGTTTGACCGCCTCCAGTGTCGGCCAGACGATCAGCTCGAACTTCAGGCCATGGTCGCCGAAGCCGACCAGCCACACCTGGGTCTTGTGTTTGGCGTCGTCGGGATGGGTGAAGGGTACCTCGTGAGCCGCCTTCAGCACTGCATCGCGCACGGCTGACTTGTCGGTGCCATAGGCAACCATGAACGGCACATGGAAGCGCCGGATCTTGCCCTGCGAGGTCCAGTTGATCACCGGCTGTTCGATCAGCCGCGAATTGGGGATCAGCACATCGACATCGTCGTTGTTGCGGATGCGGGTGGCCCGAGGACTGATCTCCTGGATCACGCCCCGCTCGCCGCTCTGCAGTTCTATATATTCGCCGATGCGGATCAGCCGGTCGAAGAGCAAGGCCAGGCCCGACATGAACTCCTTGACCAGGCCCTGCAGGCCAAACCCCAGGCCCACGCCCAGCGCGCCGGCGAACAGAGTGAAGGACGACAGGTCCAGGCCCAGCGCCGTCAGCCCCACCGCCAGCCCGACCAGGATGATGCCGTAGGTGACCAGCTTTTCGAAAATATAGACCGACGGCGCCGAGCGCTCGTCGGCGTTGGCGCGCCAGCGGCGGATGGCGATCTTGGCGATGCGGGCGATGACAAAGGTCAGCACCACGATCACCACGCCCGCCGTAAGGCTGCCGATGGTCACCGACGACTTGCCCAGATGGAACAGCTGGAGCGAATCCAGATCGTGGATTTCCTGGGGAAGCAGGTTATTGGCCATCGGCGCTCACCATGCCGCAGACCACCGTTGCGCTCAATCGGTTTGAGGGACGGCCTTTCGCGACAGCGGGTGTTTGCTGGCGATCACCTGCGCGAGGCGGCCTTCAGCCACATGGGTGTAGATCTGGGTCGTTGCGATGTCGGCGTGGCCGAGTAGTTTTTGCACCGTGCGCAGGTCGGCACCGCCTTCCAGCAGGTGCGTCGCAAACGCATGGCGCAGCACGTGCGGGCTGACGCTGGCCCGGTCGATACCGGCCAGGACGGCCGCCTCTTCCAGCATTTGCGAGAACCGGCGCCGCGTCAGCCGCCCGTCGGCGCCGCGCGAGACGAACAGCCAGGGCGAGTCCTTCACCCCCTTGGGCAAAAAGGATTTGCGGATGGCCAGATAGGCCTTCACCGCCTCGCGCGCCGGCCCGTTGAGGGGCGCGAGCCGCTCCTTGCCGCCCTTGCCGCGCACGATCAGATAGGCCGGATCGCGCGCCAGGGCCGCCAGCGGCAGGTTCAGGCATTCGGAAATCCGCAGGCCCGAGGCGTAGATCAGCTCGATGATGCAGGCCAGCCGCACGCCCGCCGCCCCGTCCTTTTCGGCCGCCGCCGCGATCAGCCGCTCCATCTCCTCCCGCGACAGCACTTTGGGCAGGGGCCGGCCCTTTTTCGGCGCATCGACCCTTCGGGACGGATCATCTTCGCGCCAGCCCTCGCCCAGCACGAAACGGTAGAACTGGCGGATCGAGGCGCGCCTTCGCGAGGCCGTAGCGGGCGCGAGGCCCCGCGCGCCCAGGCTGGAAAACCAGGCCTCGATGTCTTCGGCGCTCGCCCCGGCCAAGTCCTTGCGCTTGGCCGTCAGCCAGGCCGAAGCGTCCGCCAGATCCTTTTCATAGGCGACCAGCGTGTTCCTCGCCGCGCCCCGCTCGACGGCCATCATCTCCAGAAAGGCTTCGGTCCAGGCGCTGCTCATCGGGTGCGATGTTGCGGTGCTTGGCGCGCATGCGCAATCTCGTGTAATCAAACACCGACGATGGAACAGACGCAAAATGACCGCGCCAAGGCCGATGAGCCCTTGCGCCGCCGCACCATCGTTCTGGTCGGCCTGATGGGGGCCGGGAAAACCAGCGTCGGCAAGCGGCTGGCCGCCGAACTGAACATGCCCTTCTGCGACGGCGACGACGAGATTGAGCGCGCCGCCGGCCTGACCATTCCGGAAATCTTCGAACTCTATGGCGAGCAGCGCTTTCGCGAGGGCGAGCGGCGGGTGATGGAGCGGCTGCTGAACGGCCCGCCCCATGTACTGGCGACCGGCGGCGGCGCTTTCATGGACGAGAACACCCGCGAGGCGATCAGGAAGAACGCCGTCTCGGTGTGGCTGAAGGCCGATGTTGACGTGCTGGCCAAGCGCGTCGGGCGAAAGGACACGCGCCCCCTGCTTGCCGGCCAGGATCCGCGCGAAGTGCTGACCCAGCTGGCCGCGATCCGCGAGCCCGTTTACGCCCTGGCTGACCTGACCATCGAATCAGGCGATCGGCCGCACGCCGCAACGGTCGCCGCCATTATCGACGGCCTGACCGCCCTGGCCGAAAAGGAGCCCTCATGACGACCGCGATAAAGGTCGCCCTGGCGGGCCGCGACTATCAGGTTCTGATCGGGCCCGGCCTGGTCGATCAGGCCGGAAGCCTGGCCGCGCCACACTTAAAACGCCGGCGCGTTGCCATTGTCGCAGACGACACGGTCATGCGCCTGCATGGCGCAAGGCTGGTCGCCGCCTTTATCGCCGCGGGCATAGAGGCGCCGGTGATCGCCGTACCCGCCGGCGAGGCCTCGAAATGCTTTTCGGAACTGGAGCGGATCAGCGACGAACTGCTGGCGCTGGAGCTGGACCGTGGCGACCTGATCGCAGCCTTCGGCGGCGGCGTGGTCGGCGACCTGGCCGGGTTCGCCGCCTCAATCTACAAGCGCGGCGTCGATTTCATCCAGATCCCCACCACCCTGCTGGCCCAGGTAGACTCCTCGGTCGGGGGCAAGACCGCCATCGACACGCCGCGCGGCAAGAACCTGATCGGGGCCTTTCATCAGCCCGTTCTGGTGCTGGCCGACCTTGACCTGCTGGACACCCTGCCCGACCGCGAGATGCGCGCCGGCTACGCCGAGGTGATCAAATACGCCCTGCTGGGCGACGCCGATTTCCTCACCTGGCTAGAGGCCAATGGCGCCAAGGTGCTGGCCCGCGATCCCGCCGCCCTGGCCCACGCCATCGCCCGCTGCGTGGCCATGAAGGCCGAGATCGTCGCCGAGGACGAACGCGAGGCCGGCCGGCGCGCCCTGCTGAATCTGGGACACACCTTCGGTCACGCCCTGGAGGCCGAGGTGGGGTTTGGCGACGTCTTGCTCCATGGCGAGGCCGTCGCACTTGGCTGCGCCCAGGCGTTCCGGTTCTCCGCCAGGCTTGGTTTGTGCCCGCCCTCGGACGCCGCTCGCGCCGAGGCGGCCATTGCCGCCTCAGGGCTGCCCACGCGCATGGACCAGATCGCCAATGGCGCGGTCTTTTCCGCTGACAAACTGATCGCCCACATGGGCAACGACAAAAAGGCCGAAGCCGGTCAGTTGACCTTCATTCTCGTACGGAGTGTCGGCGCCGCGTTCGTGGACAAGGACGTCAAACCGTGGGCCCTGCGCGACTTCCTTCTTTCTGAGGGCGCCACCGCATGATCGCCGCGCTTCTCTCCGGCGCGGGCCTGTTGATCCTTCTGCTGCTGATCGGCTCGGCGATCCTGTCGTCGGCCGAGACCGCCCTGACCCGCGCCAGCCGCGGACGCATGCACCAGCTGGAACGCGAAGGCGACCAGGGCGCCAAACGCGTCAACCAGCTGATCTCCGACCAGGAAACCATGATCGGCGCCCTGTTGGTCGCCTATAACGCCATCAACATCCTGGCCTCGGTCATGGCCACCGAGGTGATCACCCATGTCGTGCCCGGCTCGCTGGGCGTGTTTCTCGCAACGGTGGTGATGACCGTGCTGGTGGTCGTCTTCGTCGAGGTGCTGCCCAAGTCCCTGGCCATCGTGCGCGCCGACGACGTGGCCCGGGTGCTGTCCGGTCCCATGCTGATCGTGGTCCGTGTCCTTGGTCCGGTCATCTACGCCATCCAGTGGATCGTGCGCCGCACGCTTGGCTTGTTCGGCATCGAGATGTCCATGGAGATGGACGTCCTGGCGGCCCACGAGGAAATCCGCGGCGCCGTCGAGTATCACCACTCCGAAGGCATCGTGGAATCGGTCGACCGGCGAATGCTGGGCGGGGTTCTCGATCTGTCGGAAATGAACGTCGCCGATGTCATGGTCCACCGCCGCCAGATGGATGTCCTGGACGCTGACCTGCCCGCCAAGGCCCTGATCGAGGCGGTCATGGAATGTGGTCACAGTCGCATCCCCCTATGGCGCGACGAGCCGGAAAACGTCATCGGCGTGCTGCACGCCCGCGAGCTGCTCACCGCCGTGGCCAAGGCCGGCGGCAAGATTGCCAAGCTGGATGTTGCGGCCATGGCCCGCGAGCCCTGGTTCATCCCCGACACCACCAACCTGAAGGACCAGCTCGCCGCCTTCCTGAAAAAGCGTAACCACGTCGCCCTGGTGGTCGATGAATACGGCGCCCTGCAGGGCCTGGTGACCCTGGAAGACATCCTGGAAGAAATCGTCGGCGAGATTGACGATGAGACCGACTCCGCCGTCCAGGGCATGCGCCGGCAGCCGGACGGCTCGGTCAACGTCAACGGCGATGTCACCGTGCGCGACCTGAACCGCGCCCTTGACTGGGACCTGCCGGATGAAGACGCCGTCACAATCGCCGGCCTGGTCATTCACGAGGCCCAGGCCATACCGGAACCGGGCCAGATGTTCCTGTTCCACGGCCACCGTTTCCAGGTGCTGCGCAAACAGCGCAACCAGATCACGGCCCTGAAGATCAGCCCCCGGCTGGAGCCGGAAGACGAGGAGAGCGGCGGATGAGCGGTTTTCGGCGCATTGTCACCGGCCACAACAAGGCCGGCCGTTCCATTGTTGTCTCGGACGGGCCCTCGACCGACACCCTGGGCTCGCTGGTCAATTTCTGGTCCATCGACCAGGTCCCGGCGAAGATCGACGCGCCCGATCCCTGCGCCGCCATCCCCATGGGTCTGGAGCCGCCGCCGGCCGGGGTGAAGTTTCGTTTCTTCCAGATCCAGCCGGACAAGGCCTTCGCCAACATTCCGCACGACGTGCTGTGGGAAACCGCCCGCCGCCGCTTCATCGAAATGGGCGCCGAGCACGCCCTGGTCGACCGCACCCGCCATCCGGCCATGCACAAAACCGAGACCGTGGACTTCATCATCCTGCTGTCCGGCCAGATCACCCTGCTGCTCGACGAAGCCGACGTGCCGATGAAACCCTTCGACGTCGTCATCCAGCGCGGCACGAACCACGCCTGGGTCAATACTGGCGACGAGGTCGCGACGCTGGTCGCGGTGCTGGTGGGCGGAACCAGCTAAGCCGCAACTTGAAGCGCCCGGTTACGGGATGGCGCAGGACGGCGCCGCATTTGTGAACCCCGGGCGACCTGTTTTTGCGGTAATTATGCTTGACCCTCACCCAGCGTGAGGCCGCATATGTTGACTTCGCACCTCATTACGGTTTGTGCGGGTATCGCCATTTCGCCAGCAGGGGACTTAACCTCCGCGGACCTTTTCGAAAGCAGCGTGCCGGGAGGATTCGACGTCCATGGAAAAGACCAGGATTCAGGCGATGCGTTCCGCCCGGCCGGGCCTAGTGCGGACGGCTGTCACATTCCTGAGCATCGCCGTGTTCGGCGCCGGCCCCCTGATCGCCGGCTGCGCCAGCGACAGTCATGACGCTGCTGCCGCCAATACTGCTGGACAGGTCGCCGCCAAGACCATGGTCGGGACCCGGCGGATCACCGAAAGCGAGTACCGGCACACCATCGCCGACATCTTCGGGCCAACGATCAATGTTTCCGGCCGCTTCGAGCCGGAGGTCCGCAGGGACGGCCTGCTGGCCATCGGGGCGAGCCAGCTGTCCATTTCCGATTCCGGTTTCGCTCAGTACTTCGCCATGGCCCGATCGATCGCCGACCAGGTGCTGCTGACGACGCCGGCAAAGGATGCGGACAAGCCCGCTGTTCAGGCGGCGCGCGACAAGGTGGTCCCCTGCGCGCCGGTAAAGGTCGATGCTTCCGACGCTGCTTGCGCCGAAAAATTCATCCGTCTTTATGGCGAGCGCCTGTTCCGCCGGCCGCTGACGACGGCGGACGTGACCGCGCGGGTCGATCTGGCGAACCAGGGGGCCGCTCACGACAATGACTTCTACCAGGGGCTGAAACTGTCCCTGGCCAGTCTGCTGAGCGCGCCGCAGTTCCTGTTCCGCCTGGAGACCGCCGAGCCCGATCCGGCCAAACGCGGATCGCTGCGCCTGGACGGCTACACCAAGGCCGCCCGGCTTTCCTTCCTGATGTGGGACACCACGCCCGACGCCGAGCTGCTCGCGGCCGCGGCGAACGGCTCAATCCAAACACAGCAGGGCCTGAAAGCCCAGATTGATCGACTGTCGGCCAACCCTGCGCGAATGGAAGCGGGCCTGCGCGCGCTGTTCTCCGACATGCTCGAATTCGACATGTTCGCGAACCTGACCAAGGACCCCCACGCTTATCCGAAGTTCAGCCTGGCCGTCGCCGACAGCGCCCGCGAACAGACGCTCAAGGTAGTGGTCGATCAGCTGATCACCAGGAACGGCGATTACCGCGACCTGTTCACGACCCGCGAGACCTTCATCAACAAGGCGCTCGCGCCGGTCTACAAGGTTCCCTACACCTACGACGGGGAGTGGACCCGCTACACCTTCCCGGCGGATTCAGGGCAATCCGGCCTGCTGACCGAAGCCGCCTTCATGA
>CAZJBC010000089.1:0-10068 GCA_964543805.1 uncultured Brevundimonas sp. | reverse complement strand
TTGCCCTCGGCGGTGGCATTGTCGGCCACCGGGATGGTCGCGCCATAGCCCTTGCCGGTCAGAACGCCGCCGGCGCTCCCGTGACTGGTCAGCCACGCAACCACGCTCTTGGCGCGCGCGTCCGACAGAGTCTGGTTGTGATCAGGCGCGCCGGAGCTGTCGGTGTGGCCCTGGACCTCGAGTTTCAGCGACGGGTCGGCCTTGATCAGGGCCAGCACGTTCTGCAGGGTGGTTTCGGACTCGGGGCGCGGCGTGGCCGAGTCGGTGTCGAAATAGATGCCGTAGAGCGCCACGTGGCCGTCCCTGGCCAACTGCTGGCGCAGGGCAGAATTGGCGGACTCGGCGCCATAGTCGGCGACATTGACGTTCTGTTTGCCGCCGTCGCCGTGGGTGTAGAGCCAGATGTCGCGGCCGTTCTTGCCGTAGTGGGCGACGATGACGGAATCGCCCGCCACCGTGGCGCGGGTCACGTCCCAGCCGGCGGCCTCCAGAGCGGCGCGGTAGACGGCGACGAACTCGTAGGACGAAACGCCCGGCGGCTCGTCGTACCAGCGGGTCACCGAGGGCACAGCATAGGTCGAGTCCTTGGCGCCCGGCAGGCGGATTTCAAAGGCGCGATGGTCAAAGGTGGGCCGTTCCGTCTTCGATCCCGGAAGAGGCAGGAAATAAGGCAGGTCCTGGTCGTCGGCCACGGTCTCGGGCTGGGCCGCCGGCGCCTTCAGCGTCAGGCTGCGGGTGGACGGGGCTTCCTGAACCAGGACCAGCCGAAAGTCCTGGCTATTGCCGTTGCCCATGACCCACAGATCATGACCGGCCACGGCCTTGCGCGCCACGAACGTCCCCTGGCGGCGCAGAACGGTCCAGCCGTCCTTTTCCATGTCGCCGGCTAACTGGAGGATCATCGGATCGGTATTGTTGGTCGGAACCAGCGAGGCGATGGCTGCGCGCCACAGATGGCCATCAACCTTGGTGTGAAGCAGGCTGCCGCCGCCGGCGGGCGGATAGTCGAACTGATTGGTGTCGAAGTCCAAATAGGTCCGGCGGGCCAGGTCTTCCCTGAAATCAGACGGGATCGAAAAGCCCGCGGGAAAATCGCGCGGCGGCCCATTGGCGGCGACTGAGGCGGTGGCGCCCACCAGCAAGGCCGCCAGAATCATCAGCAGGGAAAGCAGTCTCGCCATATCGCCCGTCCATTTATCGTCGATGGAAACGCTGAAACTGGCCATTGGTATAACCCCGCTCAAAGAGCGGCGATATCCGGAAACTTGACCGTGGCCGTCAAATCCGCCGCGTCATGAACACGCTGAACGGATCGGGCCCGTAACCTTCGAAGGGGCCGCAGCGTTCGAAGCCGCCGGTCTCGTACAGTCTCTGGGCCGGCAGGAAGTCGGCCGAGGCGCCGGTCTCCAACCACAGACTGGTCAGGCCGGCGGCGCGAGCCTGTTCGATCAGGTGGTCCAGCACGGCGCGGCCCGCGCCCTTTCCCAGCCAGGCGTCGGCCACGCGCATGGATTTCAGCTCGCCGCGAGCCTCGTCGATCCGTTTCAAGGCGCCGATGGCGACCAGCTCGTCGCCCGACCAGGCCGACCAGACCCGGATGTTCGGCTCCCGCAGTTTTTCCAGGCCCAGGGCGTGGACGCTTTCGGCCGGAGTGATGGCGTGCATACCGGCCAGGTGCCGGGCGATCAGGGCGCGGGTTGGCGCGCCCGACAGGTCGTCGAGGCGGAAATCAAGGTCGGATCTGTCGAGACGGCTCATCCAGGCGATAGACGGCGAAACCGGCGGGCCTCGTCAAGGTCCCGGCTTGAACAAACGCAGGCCGATCGCAATGGCGATCGCGCCAATCCCCGCTCACCATCCCTGGAACTTCTGCGCCGCCCGCACGGCCTTGAGAAACACGCTGGGTAGAACGCCGGGATCGCGGGTCCATTCGCCGGGCCAGCTCGCGTCGACGGCCGCATAGACCTGCAAGGTCAGGGAAAAGTGGGTGAAGACATGCTCGATCTCGCCCGCATGGCGCCAATCGGCTGGAACCGGCGGGCTTTCGGCCTCGCCCGGCGCCGCCGTCCAGTCGCTGGTTGGCAGGCCCAACATGCCGCCGAGCAGGCCTCTGGGCGGGCGCTGCAGCACCGCCAGACGGTCGCCGTCGGTCAGCACATAGACGGACCCATAGCGCCGGGGCCGGGCGGCTCTGGCTGACTTGCGGGGATAGGTTTCGGGCGCGCCCCCTGCCCTTGCCGCGCAGAATTCGGCCAAGGGACACCGATCGCAGAGCGGCATGGCCGGCCGGCACACCGTGGCGCCCAGGTCCATCAGCGCCTGGGCCCAGTCGCCGGGCCGCTCGTCGGTGACGAGGGACTGAGCCAGACCCTTCAGCGCCGGCTTGGCGTCGGGCAGCGGCGCTTCCACCGCAAACAGTCGCGCCATGACGCGCTCGACATTGCCGTCCACCACATTGGCCGCCCCGCCATAGGCGATGGCGGTGATCGCTGCGGCGGTATAGGCGCCGACGCCGGGCAAGGCGCGCAAGGCCTCTTCGGTGTCGGGAAAGACGCCGCCATGGTCGCGCGCCACGGCGCGGGCGCAGGCCAGCAGATTGCGGGCGCGGGCGTAGTAGCCCAGCCCCGCCCAGGCGGCCATCACCTCAGCGTCCGGCGCAGCGGCCAGAGCCTCAACAGTTGGCCAGCGCCGGGTGAAATCGAGGAAGTAGGGTGTGACGTGCGGCACGGTGGTCTGCTGCAGCATGATCTCCGACAGCCAGACGCGGTAGGGATCGGGCTGGTCGGACCGCCATGGCAGATCGCGTTTGCTCGCACCATACCAGGCGAGCAGCGCCGAGCGGAGAGGGGAATCGGTCACCAGCGCCTTATCCCCCTTCCCTCTTGAGGGGGGAAGGGCCGGGGATGGGGGTGCTCGCGCCAGCCTCTCCCCGGCAGGCGCCTTAGACGCTGCGCGACAAAGGCGAGGCCGGTGCGACACCCCCCTCCCGGCCTCTCCCCCCTCAAAGGGGGAGAGGTGAAGACCGCCTGAACCGAGAGCGGGCGGCTGACGGGAACGCTCGTCAGACCCGGGCCTTAGCAAGGGCGGCTCAATACCTCATCTGGGCGCGGACAACGGGACTGGCGTCGTAGGGCCGCCATTCGCCGGGATCGGAAGGAACCGACAGCGGCGACTCGTCCGGCGCAAAGGGCACGACCTCGGGGCCCGGATCAAACGACGGCGATTCCGGCATGGGTGAAATGGGATCGGTCATGACGACATAACAATCCGCGACCGTGGATGTTTCCCGTCACCCGCGAAGTTTTGCGCCCAGCTTCTCGGCCGCCGTCACGATTTTCGCCGACAGCGCCTCAATCTCGGCGTCGGTAAGCGTCGCCTCGCGCGGCTGCAGGGTAACCTCAACGGCCAGCGACTTCATGCCGTCCGGCACCCCGGCGCCGCCATAGACGTCGAAGACCTGAACGGCGGCGATCAGGGCTTTGTCGGCGCCGGCGATGCAACGGACCACTTCGCCGGCGGGGGTGGCTTCGGCCGTCACAAACGCAAAGTCGCGCGACAGCGGCATCAGCGCCGGCAAATCAAGTTTCGGCCGCGACTTGCTCCTGGCCTTGGGCGCTGGAATGACGTCGAGCGAGACCTCGAAGCCGTACATCGGTCCCTCGGCGTCCAGGGCTGTCAGAACGCCGGGATGCAGCTCGCCGAACTCGGCGATGGTCGACTTGGGTCCCAGTTTCAGTCTGGCCGACCGGCCCGGATGGAAGGCGGGCGAGGCTTCGTCCTGCTCGGTCTGCAGCGACGCCACCGGCGCGCCGATGTCGGCCAGCAGGGCCATCAGGTCAGCCTTGAGGGCGAACAGGGGATCAGTCTTGCCGCCATCCCAGCGCCGGGGCCCGTGCGGGGCCACCAGAGCGGCGATGACGGTGCGCTGGCCCTGCGGCTCGTCGCTCTCGAACACCGGACCGATCTCGAACAGGGCGCAGTCGGCAAAGCCACGGTTGGCGTTGCGCTGCGCCGCCTCGATCAGATTGGGCAGGATCGACGGGCGCATGCAGTCCAGGTCGGCCGCGATCGGATTGGCCAGCACCAGTTCGTCCGCCCCACCGCCAAACAGGGCCGCGGTCTTCTGGGCGGTGAACGACCAGGTGACCGCCTCGTTGTAGCCGGCGGCGGCCAGCGCCCGGCGGGCGATGCGGGCGCGGGCCTGGCGGGCGGTCAGTACGCCGCCCGGCTGGGGCGCAGCTTCGGGCAAGGGCGTGGCCGGCAGGGCCTGGTAGCCGACGATGCGGGCGATTTCCTCAACGATGTCAGCCTTGCCGCCGACATCGCGGCGCCAGCTGGGCGGGGTGATCTTGCCGGCCTCGAACTGGAAACCCAGGGCGGTCAGGATGTGGCGGGCGCGTTCGGCCGGAACGTCCAGGCCCGCAAGGCGGCGCACATAGTGCAGATCGAAGGCGAAGGCGGCGGGCGGCGCGGGCGCGGCGCCGGCGATCGTGATCTCGCTGGCCTCGCCGCCGCAGATTTCCAGGATCAGTTTGGTCGCCAGCTCCAGTCCGCCAACGACAAAGCCGGTGTCGACCCCACGCGCGAACCGGTAGGCGGCGTCGGAATTGATGCCGGTATCGCGCACGGTCTGGGCGGTGGTGATCGGGTCGAAATAAGCGCTTTCGATGAAGACGGTAGTGGTGGCGTCCGAACAACCGGTCGAGGCGCCGCCCATGACGCCGCCCAGGCCGATGGGGCGCTCAGCCCCGGCGTCGGCGATGACGCACATCTCGGGGCCGATGTCGTAGGTCTTGCCGTCCAGGGCGATCAGGTGCTCGTCGCTGGTCTTGCCGTGCTGGCCCTTGCGGGCGACGACCGTATCGCCCGACAGATTGGCCACGTCATAGACATGCAGCGGCCGGGCGCGGTCGAAACTGATGAAGTTGGTCACGTCCACCAGGGCGTTGATGGGGTGCAGGCCCACGGCGCGCAGCCAGGTCTGCAGCCAGGCGGGCGATGGCCTGTTGGCGACGTTGCGGATCACCCGCCCGGCGAACTGCGGGCAGACCACGCCGTCGACTTCGATCTTGATCGGACACGGGAAATGGCCCGCCTGCGGCGTCACGGTCAGGTCCTTCAGATGGCCCAGGCCCGCGGCGGCCAGGTCGCGGGCGATGCCGGCCACGCCCAGCCAGTCGGGCCGGTTCGGCGTGACCTCGAAATCGATAACCGCTTCCAGGCCAAAGGCCACAGCGGCGGGCGTTCCCACGGCGAGCGTATCGGGCAGATCGAGAATGCCGTCAGCCTCGGTGTCCAGCTGCAGCTCGGCGCCCGAGCACAGCATGCCGTTGGAGACCACGCCGCGCACCGGCTTTTCGACCAGGGTCACGCCCAGGCCCGGCACGAAAGCGCCGATGGGCGCATAGATGGTGACGAGCCCCGCCCGCGAATTGGGCGCGCCGCAGACGATCTCCTTGCGGCCGTCGACCGTGTCGACCTGGCAGACCCGAAGGCGGTCGGCGTTGGGGTGCTGCACAGCCTCGACGATCTTCGCCACCGAAAAGGCGGCCAGCTTGGTCGCCGGATCGTCCACGTGCTCGACCTCAAGGCCGGCCATGGTCATGGCGTTCACGACCTCGGCGACGCTCGCCGTGGTGTCGAGGTGGGACTTAAGCCAGGAGAGGGTGAATTTCATGACAGGCCGCTCGCCGGGTTCGGGGCTGCGAAGGCGCTGAACCCGTAATGCGCCAGCCAGCGCGTATCGCTCGCGAACATGTCGCGCAGATCGGGGATGCCATATTTTAGCATGGCCAGGCGATCGACGCCGAGGCCGAAGGCAAACCCCTGATAGACTTCCGCATCGATGCCGCAGTTGGTCAGGACGTTGGGATGCACCATGCCGCAGCCCAGAATCTCCAGCCAGTCGGAGCCCTGGCCGATCTTCAGCTCGCCCCCCGATCGGTAGCAGCCGATGTCCATTTCGGCGCTGGGCTCGGTGAACGGGAAGTGGTGCGGCCGGAAACGGGCGGTCACCGCATCGGTTTCGAAATACCGCGCGACGAAGGTCTCCAGCGTCCACTTCAGGTGGCCCATATGGATGGCCTTGTCGATCACCAGGCCCTCGATCTGGTGGAACATCGGGGTGTGGGTGGCGTCGGAGTCCATCCGGTAGGTGCGGCCCGGCACGACGATTCGGATCGGCGGCTCGCAGCCTGTGGCGATCCACGGCGCGGGCGGCTTTTCATTGGTGCGCTGCATGGCCCGCACCTGCACCGGGCTGGTGTGGGTGCGGAGCAGCTTGGGCGCGCCATAGGGGCCGGCCTTGAAGAAAAAGGTGTCGTGCATCTCCCGCGCCGGGTGCCTGGGCGGGAAATTCAGGGCGGTGAAATTGTGGAAGTCGTCCTCGATGTCAGGGCCTTCGGCGACCGAGAATCCCATTTCCGCAAAGATGGCGACCATCTCATCCATCGCCTGCATGGTGGGATGGACGCTGCCCTTGCGGCGCGGCGGGGCCGGCAGCGTCAGATCCACGCGCTCGGCGGCCAGGCGCGCGTCGAGAGCGGCCGAGTCCAACGCGGCCTTGCGGGCGGCGATGGCGCCCGAGACCGCATCGCGCAGGCCGTTCAGGCGCGGGCCGACGGTCTTGCGGTCCTCGATGGAAAGCCCGCCCATCTGGCCAAGCAGGGCGGAGATGCGCCCCTGCTTGCCCAGCAGGGCGACCCGGGCGGCTTCGAGGGCTGTCGCATCGGCGGTGTTGGCCACCAGCAACAGGGCGTCAGCTTCGAGTTGTTCAAGAGCGGCGGGGGAAAGGTCGGTCATGGCGTCACGGTCTAAGGGGTTTGAGCCTTGTGGAAAAGAAAAAGCCTCCCGGTTCACACCAGGAGGCTTTTCGAAATCAGGTCACACCCGAATTCCTAGGCCAGCGCGGCGCGAACCTTGTCGGCGATGGCCTTGAACGCGGTCGGATCGGAGCCGGCCAGATCGGCCAGGACCTTGCGGTCAATTTCGATCCCGGCCTTGTCCAGGCCGCTAATAAATCGGGAATAGGTCATGCCTTCCTGACGGGCGGCGGCATTGATGCGCTGGATCCACAGGGCGCGGAACATGCGCTTCTTGATGCGGCGGTCGCGGTAGGCGTATTGCCCCGCGCGATCGACGGCGGCCTTGGCCGTACGGATGGTGTTCTTGCGGCGGCCGGAGAAGCCCTTGGCCTGCTCCAGAACCTTCTTGTGACGGGCGTGGGAGGTAACCCCCCGTTTGACGCGTGCCATATGCGGTTATCCTTCGAGATCTGAGCTGGCTAGAGGTACGGCATGTAGGATTTGATCTTCACCGCATCGGCGTCGCTCATCACCTGAGTGCCGCGATTTTGGCGAATGTACTTGCCATTGTGGCTGATCAAACGGTGGCGCTTGCCTGCGACGCCCGCTTTAATCTTGCCCGTAGCCGTGATCTTGAAGCGCTTTTTGGCGCCCGACTTGGTCTTCAGTTTCGGCATTTTGCATCGGGGTTTTAAGGCCCCGTCCTCTGGTAGGTGCATAGGAACCGCCAAGGCATGCCATGAGCCCGGCCGTTCGGAAGGCGCGGTTGATAGGCGAATGGGCCAGCGAAAGCAAGGCCCGCCTGGACTCAGGCCTTTCCAAACTCGACAAACGAGATCTGGGCGCCATCCAGGTCGCGGACATAGAAGTCCGTTCCGCCCCAGACCTGCTTTTCCAGCGGCTGGGTGATCATCGCTCCGCTCTTGCGCAATTCGGCGTACAGGGCCGCCACATCCTCAACTTCGATGGTGGCGACGATCAGGCTTTCCTCATCGATGTTGTCGCGGAACACCGGCGCGTGGACAAACCGCAGGTGCAGGCACGCCTCACCGCGCGACACCGCCCCATAGAACGGCGGGGAGCCGTGCAGGAAATCGACCGTGAAACCCAGGCTGTCGCGGAAGTAGTCCGCCGTCGCGGCGACGTCGCGGACGAACAGGATGGGAATCGCGGCCTTCAAAAGGATTTCTCCCTGTGGATCCCCGCCTGCGCGGGATGACCCACCTAGCGGTCGGTCATTTCGGCGCCAGGATCATGATCATCTGGCGGCCTTCCATGCGCGGCTCGTATTCCATCTTGGTGATGGTCTCAAAGTCGGCCTTGACCTTCATCAGCAGCTTCATGCCCAGTTCCGGGTGGGCCATCTCGCGGCCGCGGAAGCGCATGGTGACCTTGACCTTGTCGCCCTCATCGAAAAAGCGGTGCATGGCCTTGGCCTTCACCTCGTAGTCGTGGATGTCGATATTGGGGCGAAGCTTGATTTCCTTGAGCTCGACAACCTTCTGCTTCTTGCGGGCGGCGGCCTTCTTTTTCTGCTCCTCGAACCGGAACTTGCCGTAGTCGAGAATCTTGCAGACGGGCGGATCGGCGGTAGGCACGATCTCCACCAGATCAAGGCCGGCCTCTTCGGCGGCTTCGAGGGCGGCGGAGGTGGGCATAACCCCCTGCTTTTCGCCGTTCTGGTCAATGAGCAGCACCCGCGGTGAGCGGATGTCTTCGTTCATACGGGGGCCGTCCTTGACGGGCGGCGTATTGTTCGGACGGCGAATAGGCGTCTTCTCCTGGGCAGTTGGTCCAATGGCCTGCGTCCAGGCCAGGGCCTTATATGACCAAGGCTCGCCCCGGTATCAAGCGCAGCGGCGCAACACCTGAAAAAGAACCGCTTGGGATCAGCTGGCCACGGCCAGATCGGGGGCCATGTTGACGGCCGCGCGGGCGACCTGTTCGACCTTGATCTGCGACAGATCCTCGGCCTGCATCACCGCCACATGGCCGCGCGGCCCGTCGCGGGTCAGATCGACGGAGGCGGGATAGAAGGCGATAGTCGGCGCGCCGGCGGCGATGGCCAGATGCAGGGCGCTGGTCTCATTGCCAACGGCCAGAGCCGCGCGGGCGGCGAGGACAGCGATCTGGGCATAGTCGGTGCGGCCGGTCAGGTCGCGGGCCGACGGATCATAGCGCTGGATGGCGCGGGCGAGTTTGGCGTCCTCCAGCCGGCCGATGACCACATTGTCGAAACCCACCTGGCGGAAATGCACCGCCAGTTCGCCGAACAGACTGATTGGCCAGCGATTTTCCTCCTTGCCGCCGGGGATCATCAGCACATAGGGCTTCAGCCGCGCAGCGCCGGGCGCCAGTTTCAGCACCCAGGAAAGGTCCGGCGGCGGCGCATCGCCGGTGCGCACCGGCGCGTCGGGCCAGGCGCCGGCGGCGCGCAGCAGGCTGGCGTTACGCTCCAGCACATGCATGGCGGAAAGACCCGGCGTCTTGTCCTTCAGCGCCCCGTAACCCGACCAGGGCGGGCGGAAAGGCCACATCATGCTGTAGATCTTGGCGGTCTTGGGCGAGGCCTCCAGGTCGTAAACGCGATCGAATTTCTGTTTTTTGACCAGACGCGCCAGGGCCAGGCTTTCCATGTCGCCGCCGGTATCGATGACGTTGAACAGGCCACTGGCCTTGGCGATAGGGCCGAACTGCGGCGTTGTCAGCAGGGTGATGTGTGCGTTTTCATGGGCGACGCGAATCTGCTTCATGGCCGCGAACGCCATGACGAAGGACGTAAGGTCCTCGAGTTTGATGACCAGGATCTTGTCGGTCGCGTTCATGGCCCGCACAGGTCTGGCGGTTAAGGGTCACCACGCCTAAACCGTTTTGACGCGTTTGGGGAAGTAATATGCTTGAATCTCACGGAAAACTCACCTGCGAGGGGTCATTTCTCGCCTGGCGCAAGATTTCCGGCGCGGGCCCGACAGTGGTGTGGCTGGGCGGCTTTCATTCCGACATGACCGGGACCAAAGCCCAGGCGCTGGCCGACTGGGCGGCGGAAAATGCCCGCGCTTTCCTCCGCTTCGACTATTTCGGCCACGGCGAGTCCGGCGGCGATTTCCGTGACGGGACCATCACCTGCTGGCGGGCCGACGCTCTGGCGGTAATCGATGAGCTGACAGAGGGTCCGCTGGTTCTGGTCGGCTCGTCCATGGGCGGCTGGATCGCCTGTCTGGCGGCGCTGTCGCGTCCTGAGCGCATCAAAGCCATGGTGCTGGTC